>DATIED010000721.1:0-13212 GCA_035455965.1 Spongiibacteraceae bacterium | reverse complement strand
GGTCAGCAGAGTAAAGGCGATTAGCGCGCGGTTGCGGCGATTGATTTCGGTATCCGCCGGCATCCGCGCGATAACGTGTTTAACCTGTTCCAAGGTTGGCGCTTTCTGCTCTCGGCTGGCAGTGGCGACGCGCATATCTTTTTCCGATAGGTTGAAATAGTCGGCGTCTGAATATTGAAACCGCGATTTGTAGCCGGGCTGACCAGCTAACCATTGAAAGAACCGCTTCAGGTTGGCAAGGGTTGCGTGCAGCGTCGCCTTGCTCAATTTTTCACCAGATCGCAGGCCATTTTGTTCGGCAAGGTAATTCTTAAAAGCCACCGCCTGATTGAAGTTAAACGCCTTGAAGTCGCGCAGCTTGGTATAGTCCTCGAAGCGTGCCAGAGACTTGGCGACAGCATCTACGGTCTGCTCACTTTGCCGTCTAGCTTCCTGCAAATAAGCAAAGTAGCGGCGCTTGATTCTTTCGTTTTCTGGGTTGTGCGTTTTCATCGTTTCATCAGCCTTATTTCAAGTCACTGTTTACGGTGGGTTGGTTGCTATCACCTATATGTTTCAGTGCTTGCTTAAATGCGATGTCTATTTGCGTGGAAATTTGCTCAAGATTGGCCACGCTTACACGCTTGTTCATAATGATGTGGCACACCGGGCAAATGGCTATCAGGTTGCCAGCTTTCTCGGTAATCGGCTGAAAGTCCGCCATGTTTGCCGCCGGCCTCTGTGGCTTGCGACAGCGCAGACAATACAGCTCAGCGGGCGCGCAGGGGCGTTTGTTCTTGGTGCGGTTGGCGTGCAAGTGCGCAGCAAGCTCGCGCCCAAGAATCAGGGTAGGGCGCCTGTCATCGTTGGTTGGCAGTCCTCGCTTGATCCACGCGCGCACGGTGTTTTTGTGGATGCCGAATAGATTGGCAACCTCCTCGACCGTGTAGCTGCGGTGGATTTTGACAAGGCGCGGATTCGGGCGGCGTGAAGGCATGATGCTTACCCCCTCGCCCTGAGGTCATACCGGAAAGCCACAATCACGATACCGCCAAGATGAATAGCGCCAGCAGCAACACAATTTCAGGAAAGTTCGCCGCGATGGTCAGCAGGTTGATGCAGCAAGCGAGGATAATTTTGAAGCTGGATTTTTTGGGTAACATGATGCACCTCACTTTGTACGTGCGGCGCTATCGCGCTGGGTAATACAACCAGCGAGAAAGTTTTCTACTTCGCTCTCGACCCATCCGACCGCCCGATCACCCAACGGGACTGACGCTGGAAAAGTACCCTCTGCAATTCTTTTGTAGATCGTGCTGCGGGAAAGCCCAGTGCGGGCTTCGACCTCTTTGCGGCGGAGAATGATTAGCGTATTTTGAATCTGTGCGGCCATGTTCGCTTCCTCAGGAAAAGGTAAAGCGTTCCGGGAATGCCCCGGAACATGGTCGTTATTTCAGCGCATGGAACCGTGTAACAGGCAAGCTGGCTAGGTGGGCACTAACACCCACACGAGCGCGGTATTAAGTGGGCACATTAACCAGCCCCTCGTGTGACCACTACGCCCAAAAGCCGCATGAATACTGGCCTCATCGGGTAGGTGCTTTGTTATTTTTGAGTCCAGCTTTGCGCATATTTTCCGGGCGTAAGATCAAGTCCACAGCTTGCGCGACATTCCCGGTTGCACCCTTCACCTTCAGATAATCGATTACTTCCTGCTTACGCGGGGCAGTTGCAGGATCGTCAGGGTCAAAGGTTGCCCAAAATTGTTTAATAGCTTCGTTCACAAACTCCAAACCTTCCGAGTTGTGACCATGAAAGGGTAACGCGAGGGGAGCAACTTCTTTCTCTTCATCCTGCAATGTGGAATGCTGAACGGCGACTATCGTTCGTGGCGGTGTACGCCTTGCTATTTGCACTTTCTCTGTAGTGATCCAACCCACCAAAGATGCGCGAGTGATCACGGTATCGGCAATGCTGATCTCCGTGGTGCGGTCGGCTGGCTTCATAGTTTCAACGAATCTTTGCAACTCATCGTTCCAGCCCGACCGCCACACATATCCTTGGCAGACTACTGGGGTTATTAATCCTTGTCGAATTGCAGTGACGATACCAAGCGCATGACCATGTGCTTGTTTCCAGCGCGAAAGTCTTCGGGCTTTAACCTCTTCGAGGCTTGCTTCGAAAGGATCAATCCCAGCCATCAACAGCGCCGCTTGCTCAACAGTAAATTCCATTACTGTTTTCCAGTGCTCCAAATCTGGTAGATCGTCTACGTACTCCACTCCATCGCCCCCTAATGGCGCCCCTTGATTTGATCGCAGCGTCAGCGAGGAAGGGTGCCTCGTTTTCGGTTCGCGTGCCTAGACGCTGCAAAGCGGAAAAATCAAATATCCAAAGCCGGAAGACCTTTAACAATTTTCATCGTTTCAAGGCTGACAGTAATCACTCGTAGCAGTAGCTCCAACGGGTAGCGCGGGATATTCATTGTTTCGATTGCCCAATCATTCGCGTCGTTGACGATGCCGCTGTCTTTGTCGGTTTTAACGCACTGACGTTCGATAACCCAATCGATCGCGGGCTTGCCGTTAACAACATACTCGTAAGCTTCGAGTGGTATTCCCGTCACGGTGATCTTGTCGTTGTAATGCACTGTGCTTAGGTCCTTGTCTTTGCCCTTCTTACCGTAGCGCATTTTTTCGACACGATAATCAGCATCAGCCAATTTGCCATCATCACCAATCACTTTGGCCGGATACATCGGTACGGTTTCGTAATTCAAATGCAGCTCAGCGAGTGCGCGACCTGATTCGGAGAAGCGCCAAAAATCCGCAGCGGTTTTCACGCAGGGAATGCGCGGTAATTCTTTGCTCAGGTTGTCGGCGTAGCGTTCGAGGTAATCGGGGGAGTGAAGCAGGCCGTAGACGTAATAGAAAATATCTTCTTTGCTGATTTTTTCTCGCGAATAGGCGTCCTGAAAATGTTTCAAGCCAGAATTGCTAATGCCATTCGTACGCACATAGGATGATTTTTCCGGCTTGCTTTTGTCAGCCGCTTTGGAAAACAGATCCTCTTGAGCCTTGCCATCAAAATCAATCTCGCTATCTCCCTTTGAGCTTTCGTAGAGATACAGTGGGAAGCATTGCGAATCACCATTACAATGCAAGTCGGGTAATGTGTCACTCATCAAAGCTATGCTGCCGTTTCCACTAAAATTAGCATTCACTTGAATTACTCGGTTCTCCGTAACCACATCCGGGAAAATGCGCGGCATCTGATATACGCGGTTGTTGAAGAAATTATCGAAATATAACCAATTTTTCGTGAAAGGACGATAAATGCTGCGAACAATAACCCTTTCATCAAATATTCCAAGTCGCTCCCTTTCTACTCCGACCTTTTGAGCAAAGTCCCAACTAATTTTTTTCGCGTCGGTATTGATAAAGCCATCCACGGCGGCTTCACGGACTTGTTTCCCAAGTCCAGTATATGCGGCACCAAAGCGCGCGACCTCACTATTGTAAAAGGTAATCATGCGCGCCATATTAGCGGCCAAGCTGGTTTTGTCTGCGTTGTAGCACCATGCGTCGCGGTTGGTTTTTACGCCGCTTGAATAGCCTTCAAAAATCTTGACAGCATTGCCCTTCTTTTCCCCCAAAATAATGAACTCTGCAAAACTGTCGTCACGTTGATTCAGCCAGTCGCCATGCGCATCGGGGGTGATAGCGTGCCATGCGTTCGCAGCGGTAACGCCAGCAATGCTCGCGTAAGCGTTAATTTTCTCTAACTTCTCTTCACGGCTTAAATAATCACCAATGTCGTGGAAATAAATTCGACCATGCTGCTTAGCCTGCGGATTTTTCACCAGCAGCGAAATAGCAATCGGGGCACGGCTCCCCATACCAAACACGTTATCTTTTTCCTTGCGACGCAGCTCGCCGGACGTACGCGCATTCCCTCGCAAATGAAATACATAAATATTAGAAAATTCTTCCACTAAGGATTTTCGCAATCCATCGGCAGTGTTCGCATCTAACCAGCCAGCATTAGTAACAATGCCTATTACCCCTGCATCACCAATACGATCGGACGCCCAGCGGATCGCACGAATATAGCTGTCGTAAAGCGAGTTTTTGAGTGTAGCAGCAGAGCGCGCAGCATAGGTGCTGCGGATGCGCCCATCCAAATGTCTGTAGGTGACGTTTTGATTGTTGTCGTTGGCGCTGGCTTGCCCGGCGGAATATGGCGGATTGCCAATAATGACTCTAATGTCCAACTTCTTTTGCCGCTTACGCCGCGCACTATTGTCCACCAGCAGCGCGTCTACCAAATCTTCTTTTTCATACATTTGAAAAGTATCGGTCAAGCAGATGCCTTCAAATGGCTGATATTTTCCACCGACAATACTATGATACACCGCTTCGATATTGATCGCTGCGATGTAGTAAGCCAACAGTACAATTTCATTGGCGTGAATTTCGTTTTTATATTTATGCGGCAATTGTTCGGGTTTAATCAATCCGCTTTGTAAAAGTCGTGTAATAAATGTACCTGTGCCTGTGAAGGGGTCGATGATATGTACGTCTTTACTCCCAAGCGTTTGACCGAATTCACTTTGCAAAATATCGTTGACGCTGTGGATGATGAAATCAACCACCTCGACCGGCGTGTAAACAATCCCCAGCCGTTCCGTCATTTTCGGGAAAGCGTTGCGGAAAAACTTGTCGTACAGCTCCACCACTATTTTTTGCTTGCCTGTAGCATTGTCGATGCCATCGGCGCGTTGCTTTACGCTGGCATAGAACCTTTCCAGCGTGTCCGCTTCTTTATCCAGATTGTGTTCCTGCAATATATCGAGCACGCTTTGCATGGCTAGTGACATAGGGTTGTGTTGAGCAAAGCTATAGCTCTCAAATAGCGCATCAAATACCGGTTTTGTAATCATATGCTGCGCCAACATTTCGACAATTTCACCGTCGGTAATGCTATCGTTCAAATCGTCGCGCAGTTCGTGGGAAAATGCAGCGAAGGCTTCACGCTCTTTGGTGTGCTCTTCATTCTCAATAATACCCGTGATTCGATCAATGTGCGTGCGCGCAATCTTAGCGATGTCATTGGCCCAATCTTCCCAATGGTGGCGGTTGCCGCATTTTTGTACCACCTTGGCGTAGATGGCGCGCTCGATTTCGCCGATCTCGAACTGAATTTCGTGCTGTGCTTCTTTGCCGTAGGGTGGTGGCGGTGGCTCACCAATCGCAAACTGATTCTTGCCGGCATCTTTATTTTTAATGCCACTGGCTTTCTTCTGCTTTGGCTGAATCTTGTCGGTAATTGCGATAACTTCCATTTTCGACAGGATTTTCTTGTTTAAATCCAAATCCATTTTATTGACCATCGCATCAAAGCGGTCATCGTGCGAGCGTAACGCTTGCAACACTTGCCACACCACTTTGTAGGTCTGGTTATCGTTGAGGGCTTGGTGCGGCTCCACCCCCGCCGGAATAACCACCGGCAAAATGACGTAGCCACGCTTTTTGCCCGGCGCATTGCGCATCACACGGCCCACCGACTGCACTACGTCCACCTGCGAATTGCGCGGCGTAAGGAACAACACGGCATCGAGCGCGGGCACGTCGACACCTTCGGAAAGACAGCGCACATTACTGAGGATGCGACAGGTTTTTTCCGGTGCCTCTGCTTTCAGCCAATCGAGTTTCACTTCCTTTTGGCTAGCATTCATACTGCCGTCGACGTGCTCGGCTTCGCAGGTGATACGAGCAGCTTCTTCGATGTCTTCCTGCTCCTGATAGGCTTCCACCACTGCCTGAAACATGCCGGCAATATTTTTAGAGCTGACCTTGTGTGTTTTTGTCTTGGCACCGCCCGGTTCGATTACCTGGCAGAATGCCACCGCACGCTTCATCGGCTCGCTATCGCCGATCAGATCATCGGTCAACCCTTGTTTGGCTATCGCTTTCCAGCAGCCAATAATCTTCGCTGCGTCGTCCACTTTAAGTTGGTTATCTTCGCTGGCCAGCAGCTTTTGCAGTGTGCGATTAATGTGGCTTTCTTCCACCGCAAGCACCAGCACTTTGTAATCGACCAACAGCTGCCGTTTTACCGCTTCCGAAAAAGTGATGACGTACAGCTCTTTGCCATACAGCGCTTCGTCATCCATCGAGCACAGCGCCACGTTATCTTTCTCGGCGGTGGCTTTGGCACTGTCGGCATAGATACGCGGTGTAGCGGTCATATACAGTCGTTTGGTCGATTTGATGAACGCAGCGTCGTGTACTTTGACGAAATTGCTTTCGTCGTCATCGCCAAAGGTTGCGCCAGTGGTGCGGTGCGCTTCGTCGCAAATAATTAAATCAAAACTCGCGAGATCGTACTTTTTCTGTGCATCGCTTATGACATCAATCGAATGGTACGTGCTGAATACGACGCTCATGTGCTGTGCATCGTGGCGTTTGGCCATCTCCTGTGCGAGATGTTTGGCATCCGTGGTCGCGGGATAGCGCAATTCGTGCGTGAAGGTTTGCACCGAATCATCGTCTTTTTTACGCTTTTTGCCGACATCGCTATCCGAGCACACGGCGAAGCTATGCAGCGGTGTGGCGCTTTCCTGCGTCCACTCGGTGAGCGTTTGCGAAAGTAGGGAAAGGCTCGGCACCAGAAATAGCACGCGCTTGTTTTTGCCGGCTAGCGCTTCGGCAATTTTCAAGGCGGTAAACGTTTTGCCGGTGCCACAGGCCATAATGAGCTTGCCGCGATCGGCGATCTGCAATCCCGCTTGCACTGCGGCTAACGCAGTAGCTTGATGCTCGCGCAGTTGTTTTTTTGGTTTAATCGCTGGTGCTTTTTTGGGCTGGTATTTGGCCCAATCAATCTGGCTATTCTCCAGATCGTGCAAATCGATTTTGCTTACCGGCGGTTGCTGGTCGCACAGCGCATCTTCCGCGTGCTCGCTCCAGTTATTCGTCGTGGTGACGATGATGCGGTGGGTAAATATTTTTTTGCCAGAGGCGGTAAAAAAGCTATCGATGTCTTTCTTTTGTAGCTTGTAGTCTTCGGCGTACAGCTTGCATTGGATGGCGTGGTATTCGCCGGTTCCCTGCGTTTTGGCCACCAAGTCGATACCGGCATCTTTTTGGCTTAGTCCTTGTAGCTTTGCCCAGTCGCCGTATGACCACACATCACTGTAAAGATCGCGATAGGTCGCTTCGTTGCGCAGGTAGCAAAGGATCAGCTCTTCAAAGTAGGTGCCTTTCTCACGCTCGGTTTTAGATTCGTTGCGATACGTATCGAGCAGGTTTTGCAATGCGGTCATGTATGGTCTCTTCCGAGAGGACTGTTGTAATTAGTTTTATTGGGCGTGCTGCGGGCGAATGGGAACGATAACCGCACCTGATTTTAAGCCATCAAGATAATCCGCCCAAGTTTGCATCATTTTTCTACGTTCTGATAAGTGCGCCGTGCGATTGTAAGCGCGCCCGTTGGGATCGCGCACGGCATGGGCCAGTTGGTGTTCGATATAGTCGGGGCGCACCTGAAGTACTTCATCGAGAATCGTGCGCGCCATTGCTCGAAAGCCGTGGCCGCTCATTTCATCTTTGGCAAAGCCCATGCGTCGTAGCGCCGCCAGAATGGCGTTGTCGCTCATTGGCCGACTAGCCGAGCGCGCGCCCGGAAACACATAACGCCCTTCGCCGGTTAATGCGCGCAACTCGCGCAACAAGTCCACCGCCTGCCTAGCCAAAGGGACAAGATGCGGTTCGCCAATTTTCATGCGTTCGGCGGGTATGTTCCATTCGGCTTTATCGAGATTAAATTCTGACCACTCGGCTTTGCGCAGTTCGCCAGGGCGCACAAATACCAGCGGGGCAATACGCAGCGCGCACTTGGTGACGAAATAGCCTTGATAACCATCAATGGCGCGCAGCAGTTCACCGATTGCCTTGGGTTCGGTGATGGCGGCGTAGTGGGTTTGTTTAACAGCAGGAAGCGATCCGCGCAAATCGGGGCAGGGGTTGCGCTCGGCGCGTCCGGTGGCGATGGCATAGCGGAAAATCTGGCCGCAGTTCTGGTGCGCGCGGTGTGCGGTATCCAATGCGCCGCGCTCTTCAATCCTGCGTAGTGCGGTTAGTAACTCCAACGCTGTAATGCTGGCAATGGGCTGCCTGCCTATCCAGGGGAATATATCGCGCTCCAGTCGCCGGATAATCTTTTCCGAGTGCGTTAGTGCCCATCCGGCGGAAAACTTGGCAAACCACTCGCGAGCCACCTCCTCGAAAGAATCGGCGGGGGCAAGACCATTGGCAATTCGTTTATCGGCATCGAGGGCTTTTGCTTGTTGCAGCTTGCTCGCTTTGCGCACATCGCTGGGGTCAGTACCCGCCGCTACCAATTGCCGCGCTTCGTCGGCCTTGGTGCGAGCCGCTTTAAGTCCGGTATCGGGATAGACACCAATAGAGAGGGTTTTGCGTTTGCCGCCGCTGCTGTAATCGAGCCGCCACCAGCGCGCGCCATTGGGCTTGATCAGCAGATAAAGCCCATCGCCATCGTTCAGGCGAATGGTGGTTTCGGTTGGCTTGGTGTTGCGGATCGTTACATCCGTTTTAATCAGGTGTCGTGCCATCGCAGTAACCCCGGAAAAATGCAGTAACTTTTCCAAAGCATACCAGCAAAATAGGGTGTTACTGTAAAAGTTACTGCCGAAAATGGCGGATTACGGCGGATGTTACTGGAAGTGCTAGGACATAAAAAAAGCCGAAGCACCTGTTTTTATTAGGTATTTCGGCTTTTCTGGGACTGCGTTGGATCTTGTAATGGTGGAGCTATGCGGGATCGAACCGCAGACCTCTTGCATGCCATGCAAGCGCTCTCCCAGCTGAGCTATAGCCCCGAATTCGAGGAGGTGCGAATCATAGAGACCGGCCTCCGCGCTGTCAACTCCAATGCTTGTTAAACCGCCGCCGCATCGGCTGCTGGTTTGGCCAGGTCGGCGTAGCCTTTCTCGAGCACCTTTAATTGTTTCTTGCTGGCACCGCCGAGGACCTCGACGGCATGGCGCACGCGGGCACGGCTGAGGTCCGGGCCGAGAATCGCCATGGCGTCGATCACCGATACCGAGGCGGCCGTGCCGGATATCGCTACGAACAGCGGCGCGAAGAAGTCTTTGATTTTGATGTCGAGGCGGGTCGCCAGATCTTTCATCTCGGCAAAGATTCGATCGCGCTGCCAATCCTGCAGCGCTTCCAGGCGCCACAACACGTAATACAAATTGCGCACTAATTGTTCGTTGTCGGTGCCGCCGACGCCAGCGAAGCTGGCCGCGCTGATTGGCAGCATGCCGGATACGAAGAAGCTGGCCAGCGGCGCCAGATCGCTCAACGTCTCCATGCGCGCCTGCGCCAGCGGCAGAATTTTCAGCAGATAGTCGCTGTTGAAACTCCACTCGTACAGGCGCTGCGCGAGTTGTTCGGGCGTATGATTTTCGCGAATCCAGGTGCCGTTCAACCAGCGCAGTTTTTCGACATCGAAAATCGGGCCGCCGAGACTGACGCGCTGGATATCGAACACCTGCAGCATATCGTCGAGGGTGAATTTCTCGCGCTCGTCGGGCATCGACCAACCCATGCGGCCCAGATAATTCAACATCGCTTCCGGCAGAAAGCCCATGCGCTGGTAATACCAGATGCTGGTGGGATTCTTGCGTTTACTGAGCTTGCTCTTATCGGGATTGCGCAGCAGCGGCAGGTGACATAGCTGCGGCATCTGCCAACCGAAATACTGGTAGAGCAACTGATGTTTGGGTGCCGAATTGATCCATTCCTCGCCGCGCAGCACGTGCGTGATCTGCATCAGATGATCGTCGACCACATTGGCTAAATGATAGGTCGGCATACCGTCGGCTTTTAATAAAATCTGCAGGTCGACCTGCGCCCATTCGATTTCGATTTTACCGCGCAATAAATCGTCGAACACACAGGTGCCGGTGCGCGGTACTTTCATGCGTACGACATGCGCTTGACCGGATTCCAGCCGGCTCGATAATTCATCCTGGCTGAGATGCAGGCAATGGCCGTCGTAGCCGAGCGGTTGCTGCTGCGCCATTTGCTCGGCACGCAATGCGTCGAGGCGCTCGCTGCTGCAAAAACAGCGGAAGGCGTGGCCGGCGTCCAATAATTGATCGGCGTGCTGGCGATAGATCGCGCCGCGCTCGCTCTGCCGATAGGGGCCGAACGGACCGCCGACATCGGGGCCCTCGTCCCAACTCAAACCCAGCCAGCGCAGCGAATCGAGAATGGCCTGCTCGGAAGCGGCGGTCGAGCGCTGTTGATCGGTATCTTCGATGCGCAGAATAAACTGGCCGCCCTGGCTGCGCGCGAAACATAAATTGAACAATGCGATATAGGCCGTGCCGACGTGCGGATCGCCGGTGGGAGAGGGAGCTATGCGGGTGCGAATGGTCATAGGTTCTAGTCGGTTACTACGGATTAAGTGCGGGGCGCAATTATACGGTGTCGCTGTGTTTTTCTCACCCGCTGGGCGCGCCGCATGTTAGACGGCCTGCTATTGCGCTACAGCACGCGCGGCAAATACGCTAAGATCGCCTTTCCGCTGTAATTTGAAGTCGCCTCACATGTCGTACGCCGAACCGATTCGCATCGAGCGCCGCGCCGCCGATCACTACCGCCTGAGTTGGCCGCCCGAATTAAATACCTTGATTGCCGACATCAGCGCGAGTCTCGCGCCAGCTGCGGCCGCCGTCGCCGCGCAGATCGATATCGATGCCGAGGGCGCGGATATTCGCCAACTGCCGAGCGCGCCACGGCATTTTTTTCAGGTGGCGCTGCGCGATGGCCGACGCCTGCTGGTCGCCGAGCGCCGGCTGGCCTTGCAGGAGTCGCCTAATTTCCGCGACTTTGGCGGTTACGCAACGGCCAGCGGCAAACGCATTCGTTGGGGGCAGCTGTTTCGCTCGGGTCAGCTCGATCGCGTCGACGCTGCGGACCAGCAACAGATCGCGCAACTCGATATTCGTCTGGTCTGCGATTTTCGCCGCGATACCGAGCGCGAGTTCGCACCGAATCGTTTCGCTGCGGGTCATGCGCCGCGCATCGAAAATCTGGCGATCGCACCCGGCAGCAGCGCCAGTTTATTCGAGCAAAACAGCACCGAGGCCGGCGCTGCCGTCGATCAATACGGCGTGCAATTAATGATCGCGATCAATCGCGATCTCGCGCTGGAGCAAACGCCGGCCTATACCCGCATGTTCAGAGCGCTGGTAGAATCGGACGGCCCGGTGCTGATTCACTGCGCGGTGGGTAAGGATCGCACCGGTTTTGGCGCGGCCTTGATTCAAGCCGCGCTCGGCGTGCCCGAACCCGCACTGTTGTACGATTATTTGTTGACCGATCGCTATTTGCCGATCGAGTTGGAAATGCTGCGCTTGCAGGAGAAGTATCAGTGGAGTGGTCCCTTTGATCACATGCGACCGATCCTGCAAGTGCGCCGCGAATATTTTTATGCGGCCTTCGATGCAGTCAAAGAAGCATACGGTTCGATCGACGTATACTTGCGCGATGCACTCGCGGTCGATGCGCAAATGCTAAATGAACTGCGCGCTCGTTGGCTTGAATAAGATAGGTTAGAATGCTGCGCGAGGAATAGAAATCGGTTGCAATAATTTCAAAGTAACAGCGCGATAATTAATACGCTGTTGCCAAACAGTTTTACGCGCCCGTAGCTCAACTGGATAGAGCATCTGGCTTCGAACCAGAGGGTTGGGAGTTCAAGTCTCTCCGGGCGCACCATTTACCATTAATATCAGTACGAATAACTCGAGTACGACACACAAAGAAAAGGCCGAGCAATGCTCGGCCTTTTTGTTTATTTATACGCATCACCGCAATCAGAACTTCACCCGGCCCCCGACATAAATCGAGCGCGGTGCACCGGGATTGAGATTGGCGGAGTCGGTCTCGGCACGATCGAGCACGCTGACGGTAGCAATGTAATCGCGATCGAATAAATTTCTCAATTCGGCAAAAACTTCCCAATTCTCTTGAGCGTAGCCACTGCGTAGTCCGAGCAGCGCGTAGGAGCCCAACTTTTCGCTGTTGCTGAAGTCGGTGTGGCGCCGGCCGATGAAATCGAATGTCGGTCCGGCAAAAAAGCCGTTGGTATTGCGATAGAGCAGTTCGCCGCGCGCTATATAGTTGGGCGCTGCGGGTAGGTCGTTGTTGCGGTAATTGACATCGTTGTCGAATGAAAAATCGTTCAGCGTGAGGCTCAGCAACGGTTCGATGCGCTGCGTGGCGGCGGCGTCGAGCGCGAAACTGGCGCCGACTAATGTTTCGACACCGGCATGCGTGGTGTTGCCGATATTGGTGCTCAAACTGGTGCCGGGTGCGCTGGGGTCGTCCACCGAAAGTATTTCGTCGCGAATGCGCGCGTAGTACACCGATACTTCCCAATTCCAGCGGCTGGCGGCGCCCAACGCAGCGTGGCCGCGCGATCCCACTTCGTAGACGGTGCCCTGCATCGGATCGAGCGTGGTGTTGTTGCCGCGCACATCGTCGTCCAATTCGAAATTGGTCGGCGCTTCGAACAGGCGGCTGACGCTGGCGAACAGCTCGGCGTTTTCAGCGACGTTGTAGATCGTGCCGAGACGCGGATTGATACTGGAATAATTGCTGTTGGGGTTACGTACATCGCCTATCGCGACGTCGGTGGTGCGTACGTCGCGATAGGCCGATGCCCATTGCGTGCCATAAATCACTGTCCAATCGTGTGCGATCTGCCAGCGATCGACCAGATACGTTTCGAGGCTGGTGGCGCTGTTGTCGACCCGCTCGCTAAGGCCGTTGCGGTGGCCGCCGTCGTTGCGGTAATTGCCGCCGTCGACGGCATTGTCGCCATAATTCACACCGGCCAATAAATTGTGCTCGCCGAGTTGCAGGTTGTAGCGCAGCATCGCGCCGCTATCGCGGTGATCGGTATCCACTAACAGGCTATAGACCTCCTGCGGTGGATTGGGGCCGGCGCCATCGAAGTCGACCATGATTTTATCGACGATGGGGTGGTATAGCGCTTGTTTCTCGAAGGACAGGCCGAATTCGAGCGAGCTGCGCTCATCGATGTCCCATTGGGTTTTGCTGGCGAGGCGCCAGGTCTCGACATTTTTCTGATAATCGCCGCCGAGTGCACTGGGGTTTGCCTGATCGCGAT
>DATIED010000720.1:0-4075 GCA_035455965.1 Spongiibacteraceae bacterium | reverse complement strand
CACACGGGATATTTGTTGCTATGTCCGAAAAATCCTCGCCCATTCAATTTGCCGATTTGCGTTTGCCGGTGGCAACCCGTATGCGCTTGGATTTTATGGGGCTCGATTATAAAGCCTATCCCAGCGAGGCATTGTTGTTAGGTTATCGTGTCGGCGAGACCGTATTGGTTTATACGCCGCTCAAGCCGCCGCAGGTATTGGTGCGCGACGGCATGAAGATCGAAGCCAAAGTCGTGCTGCAAATGGGCATCGTCAGTTTTACCTCGGCGATCCAGCAAGTTTGCGAACAGCCCTACAGCTATTTGCATCTCGATTGGCCGCTGGATGCGATGCTGGAGCCACTGCGTCGCTACCCGCGCTTTCCATTGGAGATCCCCGTCAATTTAATCGCATTGAGTGCGCAGGGTATTACGACTGCGCGCGTGCGCGGTCAATTCTGCGATATCAGTTTGCAGGGCGCGCGCTTCGGGTTGGAAAAAGAATTAAGCACGGCGGTTAGCAAAGTGATGCTGTCCGCTAAAGTTGCGGTCGGCGGTATGGAGCATACGCTGGATGTGCGCGGCGAGGTTCGACGCGTATTCGGCAAGGACGATAAAGCGTTGAGCGGTTGCCCGTTCACGTACGGCATTTCATTTATCGAATTGGCGCCGACGCAACGTTTGTTATTGCTGGCGTTATGCCATGAACTGCAAACCGGCTCGGTATACGGCGGCGCTTAGCACGGTGGAATTAATTGGCGCGGAGCGCAGCGATTAGCCGGTGGCGAGATGTGCCGGGAATTATTGCTGCTGGTGCGTTGTCGATAGGGTACCTTCAATCTCCGCCCCCTGTGGAGATATCGCCAGGAAACAAAATGGCGGCGAGCGTAACGCATAAATAACGGATGTTATACCTTTCATCGGATTGTTTTAAAAGGGAGTTAGGATATGGAATTCGGTACGTTTGCCCATCTATCAACCGCCTGCGTCGATCTCACAAAACCCGGTACTGAACAGCAGCGATTACTCGATAACGTCGAGTTGGCCGTGCGCTCGGAGCACTGGGGTTTTAAATATGCGTGGGCTTCCGAGCATCACTTTCTGGAAGGTTACTCGCACATGGCCGACCCGATGGTGTTTTCCGCCTGGGTCGGCGCCCGCACGAAAACGCTGCACGTCGGCTCTGCCATCACTAATCTCTGTCGGCCGTTGAACCATCCGGTGCGTGTTGCCGAGCAGGTCGCCATGCTCGATTTGTTAACCGATGGACGCTATGAATTCGGCACCGGCCGCGGCAGTTCCTCCACCGAAGTGCTCGGCTTCGGCATCGCCGGGCTGGACGAGACGCGCGCATTGTGGGGCGAGGCGGTGCGCGAAATTCCGCGCATGTGGCGCGAGGAAATTTATTCCTACGAAGGGCAAAGTTTCAGCGTGCCGCCGCGCAAAATCCTGCCGCGGCTGGCGCTGCCGGTAGCGCCGCCGATGTGGGTGGCAGCGGGCAATCTCGAAACGTTTGAGATGGCTGGCAGAATGGGTTTAGGCGTTATATGTTTTGCATTGGCGGCGCTCGGCGATTCCGGAATTCCGCGCGCGATCGAGCGCTATCGCAAAGCGATCGAGCAGGCGCAACCGGTCAATGGCTGGATCAACGATAACGTGGCGGTGGTGGTGCCGGGCTTTTGGGTCGAGCCGGACGACGACACCGCGGTGCGGCGTTTCTGCAACAGCGGCATCAACCGGCAGCACACCGCCGTGGTGCGCTATCTCGATAGTATTCCGCAACCGTTCGCGGCGCCGCCCTGGCCGGAACAGTTTCCGGCGCCGACGCCCGAGATGATTACTGCGTCGCGACTGCGCGCGGGTGCGCTGGTCGGGGATCCGGCGGTGGTGGCGGAGGTAGTCGCGCAATATCGCGAATACGGCGTGGATATGATCGTCATCGATTCGATGACCGGCAATTTAAGTCTGGACGATTATGCCGGCAGTCTGCAGTTATTCGGCGAGACGGTGATTCCGCAATTCGATCGCGATCCGATGCAGCGCACGCGGCGTTTACGTCTGGCGGCGATGGAGGCTAAGGCGGCGCCACGCGAGTTGTCGCCCGCTTGAGTTGGGCTAATTAGCCCGAGAACTGGGCTAATTAAATAGTAGGCGAGGCTGGCTCCGGTATTAAAGGATCGGAGCCAGCAGATACGAGCAACGCACCGCTATGCGAAATAATAAGCTGCGGCTGGCGAGCGCATCGCGCTGTACGAGAGTACTGTTGGCAAAGTCATCGATCAGCATTTTCTCCACCTGCTGAGCGAAGCTGCGATCGCGAATTACTAAGCCTACTTCGAAATTGAGACGAAACGAGCGGTTATCCAGATTGGCGGTGCCGATCACTGCGCAGTCGTCATCCATCAACCACACCTTTTGATGCAGAAAGCCAGCCTGGTAGCGATAGACCTGCACGCCGGTGTTTTGCACTTCGCCGAGACTGGCGAAAGACGATAACCACACCGTGCGTTTATCGGCTTTTTCCGGCAATAAAATGCGCACGTCGACACCGCGTAACGCGGCCAATTGTAGCGCATTGATAACCGCGTTATCGGGTACGAAGTACGGGCTGACGATCCACAGCCGCCGCTGCGCGCTCTGTGCCAGCTGTTGAAAAAATAACAGGCAGGTTTCCAAATGATCGGCCGGCCCGGTCGGCACCACCAGCATATCGCTACCGAGAGTTGTGATAGCGGGCAGTGTCCAGTGCAATTGTGGAATCAATTCGCAGGCCCAGTACCAATCCTCGAGAAAGGTTAGCTGTAGCGCCAGCGCGGCGGGCCCGCTGAGCGCCACGCTGGTATCGCGCCAGGGCGTTAAAATCGGATGCAGATGGCGATATTCGTCGCCGATATTATTGCCGCCGACCATCGCGACCTCGCCGTCGACGACGACGATTTTGCGGTGATTGCGGAAATTCAACTGGAAGCGATTGCGGCGCCCCTTAGTGCTGTGAAACGAACGAATATCAACGCCGCCCTGCCGCAGGCTTTCGATAAAGGCATTGCCGAGTTGAAAACTGCCGACCTCGTCGTAGAGAAAATACACCGCGACGCCGGCGCGCGTTTTCGCCAGCAGACGCTCGCGCAGTAACTGGCCGGTGGCGTCGCCGCGCACGATGTAGTATTGCAGCAATATGTAATGTTGCGCGCGCTCGATGGCGGCGAATAGCGTCGCGAAAATTTGCTCGCCGTCGATCAATAGCTGTACTTGGTTATGCTGAGTGAATGGCATCTGCGCAATTTGCTCGAGCACGGCTTGATACGGTTCGAGCTGTGCGGGGCGCCGCGCGTCGAGCGCCAGTTGCGGCAGGCGCAGGCCGCGCTTGCCGAGCCGGCGCGCCTTGGCGTAGCCGCGAAACTTGCGGCGGCCGAATATCCAATATAGCGGCACCATCAGCGTCGGCAATAGCAATAGCGATAGCGACCAGGCGATGGCGCCCTGCGAGGTGCGCGTCTTCATGATGGCCTCCAGCGCGGCGGCGATGCCCAGCAACTGAATGATGACGCCATACGCCGCAAGGGCGAATACGTCGAGGTTGCCGAGCCAATGTTTTACGCTGTCGATCATCATTATCGTGGAGTGTGACGTCCCGGATGTTATTCTGCCTGCCGATAATAGCGGGAGATGACGATGAGCGATATCAGGCAAGCGGCAACAGTGGTGCTGCTGCGCGAAAATAACGGCAGCATCGAGACTCTGATGCTGCGGCGCAATGCCGCCGTGGTGTTTGCCGGCGGGCTTTGGGTGTTTCCGGGCGGGCGCATCGACGCCGAGGATTTTGCCAGTGATCCAGCCGATATCATGGCCGCTGCGCGGCGCGCGGCGATCCGCGAAACCCTGGAGGAGACCGGGCTCGATATCGAGGGCCACGAATTGCATTATTTCGCGCACTGGACCACCCCGCTCGGCGAGGTGAAGCGTTATGCCACCTGGTTTTTCGCAACGCTGATCGATACTTCAGACAGCGTGCAGGTCGATGGCCACGAGATCGACGGTTATCAATGGCTAAGTCCGGCAGCTGCCCTGGCCGCGCATCGCAATCAACAACTCGATAT
>DATIED010000719.1:0-4712 GCA_035455965.1 Spongiibacteraceae bacterium | reverse complement strand
TTCGTACCGGCCTGAGAGATGACGTGGATCAAAAAATATTAACAAACGCCAAAATGGCGGGCGCGTATCCCAGAGCTTTGCCGATATTTTTCCGAGCTTTGCTGGAGGGGCTTCATTGCGACATTATTTTTCGTCGTCGAGTATCGTTGTTGTGGCTTAGAAAAAGTATTTCTCTACCTATTTCATACACAGCCAGTCCGCTTAACGCAGCCACCGCGGCGCTGGCGAATTGCAATGCGTTGAGCGGCGCGAAGCGAAATAAGCTGCTTAACGCAGGCAGATAAATCGTCAGTACCAAGCCGCTCAGCGCGCCGCCGCTGATCCACCAAAAGGCACGGTTCGGAATTGCCAGTGCGCGCAATGCATTGCGGTGGCGGGTGCGATTGGCGACGATCAAGCCGATATTGCTCAACACTATCACACTGAAGGTCATGGTGCGTGCGGTGGCTTCGTCGATTTTAAAATGCTGCGCCGCTGCGTAGAGAGCGGCCACGGCGAGCAACACGCAAAGGCCTTGAATCAAGCTGGAAGCAATTAATTGCCATTGCAGTGTCCGCGCGCCGGTTTGGCGCGGCGGCCGGCGCATGCTATCGCGTTCGCCCGGCTCGGCTTCGAAGACTATTGAGCAGGCGGGGTCGATAACGAATTCAAGAAATACGATGTGCAGCGGATACAGCACCAGCGGCCAGCCGCACAATAATGAAAGAACCATGATGCCGACCGTGGGTACATGCACGGCGATGATGTAGCGCAGCGCCTTTTGAATATTGTCGAAAATTCGACGCCCCAAACGCACGGCATGCACGATTGCCGCGAAGTCGTCCTGCAGCAATACTAAACTCGCAGCCTCGCGCGCGACGTCGGTGCCGCGCTTACCCATGGCGATGCCGATGTGGGCGGCTTTCAGCGCCGGCGCGTCATTGACACCGTCACCGGTCATCGCGACCACCGCGCCGGCGCGTTTAAATGCTTCGACGATGCGCAATTTCTGGTGCGGCACGACACGCGCGAAAATATCGATGTCATCGATCCGCTGTGCCAATTGCAAATCGCTCAGCGCTTCCAACTGGGCGCCGGTCATAATGCCGGCGCTGCGCGTCAAGCCGGCCTGCTGCGCAATCGCCCGCGCGGTGCTGGGATAATCCCCGGTGATCATCACCGTGCGGATGCCGGCGGTGTGACATTCGCGTAAAGCGGCCGGCACGCCGCTGCGAACCGGATCGGCCAGCCCCACCAGGCCGAGGAATTCGTAATCGAAATCGCGCTGGCTTTCCGGCCAGGCGGCTGCGGTACCGATCGGGTGCGAGCGCGCGACCCCGAGCACGCGCAGACCGGCGCCGGCCATGTCTTCGATCCGTTGCGCAAGCGCGGCGCGCGCACCCGGATCGAGCCGGCACAATTCCGCGATGGTTTCCGGCGCGCCTTTAGTCGCGAGTTGATAACCGCCGCGCGTTCGCCACAAATGCGAATGCGCGAGCAGCGCGTGGGACAGCGGATATTCGCGCTCCAGTAACCAATCCTGGTATTGCTGTAATTCGGCGCCGAGTGCGCGGCTACCTAATTCGCGAAATGCTTTTTCCATCGGATCGAATGGATCGGCCTCGCTGGACAACACGCTAAATATCACGAGGTCGTGAAATTTTTTCGGCAGCGCAGCGTCGTCATCCACAGCGAGCACATCGCCGCCGGCACAAAGTTGCCGCACTGTCATGCGATTCAAAGTGAGCGTGCCGGTTTTGTCGACGCACAGAACGGTGGTGGCCCCCAATGTCTCGATCGCGTTGGCGCGGCGCGTCAGTACACCGCGGCGGGCAATGCGCCGCGCTCCCAGCGCCAGAAACACCGTCAGCACCACCGGAATTTCCTCCGGCAGATTCGACATCGCCAGGGTGATGCCGGCCAATAATCCGGCCAGCCAATCGCCGCGCAACAGGCCGTACAACACGACCACTAACAAACACAGCGCGAGACCGATGGTGGCGAAAATCAATACCGCGCTGCGCATTTCGAGTTGTAGCGGGCTCGGTTCGGGCGCGAGACTTTGCAGCGATTTACCGATTATGCCGATCTCGGTGCGCATACCGGTCGCGGTAATCTCCGCCATACCGCTGCCCTGCGTGATCAGCGTGCCGGAGAACACTTGCGGCGAAATGATCTCGCACTCGGCTGCGGTTGGGTGAGAGGCTGGCGCGGCTGATTCATCGGCGTCGCGTGCGCGCTTGCGCGCCGGTGCCGATTCGCCGGTTAGCAGCGCTTCATCCGCCATCAAATCGTTGCACGACAGCAATATCGCATCGGCCGGCACACGGTCGCCTTCCTCGAGCAGCACGACATCGCCGCATACCAATTCGCGGCCGGCGATGCGCTCCGCCTGGCCGTCGCGTAAGACCAGCGCGCGCGGGCTCGACAATTCGCGCAGCGCTTCCAATGCGCGCTCGGTTTTTCGCTCCTGTACAAAGGTGATGCCGATAATGACGAATACCGATGCAGTCAATGCCAGCGCTTCATGCACATCGCCCAATACGAAGTAGATAGACGCTGCCGCCAGCAGTAATAAAAACATCGGTTCGCGAATTACTTCGAGTGCTATCCGCTGCGCGGTCTTGGGTTTAGCCGACGGCAATTCGTTATAGCCATCGCGCTCCAGGCGCTGGCGCGCCTGGGTACGGGTCAATCCCAATTGGGCGTAGCACGCCGCTATTTTTTCGATATCGGCCGCGCTTCGCAACATAGACGATCTCCGATGCAAGTCTGTATTGACCGAGGAGCGCGGGGGTTCGCGCGGCATAGAATTGCGCCAGCATATGCACTCAAGTTCGGCACGGCCTTGCGTTAAATCAAGGTTCGCTCGCGCTGCATCCGCGGTGGAGTGTTGATCGAGACTTGGATCTCGCGTTGAGAGCATGCGCCGCTGGAGCACAACCGTTGCTTTGGGATTCTATGGGCAGGCCAGCGTTACGAGGGTTCTTTTTGGGCGCACACATAAACAGGCTCGCAGAGCTGTTTCTAGCTGCGGGCTTATCTTTAGGAGTGGTAGCGGCCCCCGATTTTCAGCGATATACGGCGCACTCATTTGCACGGGAAGGCTTGATCCCGATCGGCGCGGGGTGCATCGGAGAACTGATTTCGTATGCGACGGCACTCCCGTGCGAACGCCGATTCGCTGGGCAGATCATCCCATGGAGAATGTGAGCGACATTTCATGGTACCAGCACGGCGGCTCCCTCGAACCGACCGGCGCGTAAATCCTGCAGGGCACGGTTGGCGTCGCGCAGCTCGTAGGAGGTGGTGCGGGTAACGATGTCCATTGTGGGAGCCTGGCGCAAGAAGTCGATACCGTCCTGGCGCGTCAGGTTGGCGACCGATAACAAGCGGCGCTCCTGCCAGAGGAGTCGATAAGGAAATTGTGGGATGTCGCTCATATGGATGCCGGCGCACACGACTGTGCCGCCTTTGCGCACCGCCTGCAAAGCCACTGGTACCAGCCTGCCATCTGGTGCGAAGATGATGGCTGCGTCCAGCGGTTCCGGAGAGCTTTCGTCGGATCCGCCCGCCCATGTCGCACCGAGACTTCTCGCGAATTCCTGGGTAGTCGTATCGCCCGGTCGCGTGAAGGCGTATACAGATTGGCGCTGTGATCGGGCAACCTGGGCCAGAATATGCGCCGCAGCGCCGAACCCATAGAGTCCGATCCTGTTGCCTTTGCCTGCGATGACTAGTGCACGCCACCCGATCAGGCCTGCGCAGAGCAGCGGTGCCAGTGCGACCGCATCGGCGCCCACAGGCAGTGGCAGGGCGAATCGCGCATCGGCGAGCGCAGCCGTGGCGAAACCTCCGTTGCGCGTATAGCCAGTGAAAAGCGGCGCGTCGCACAGGTTTTCGCGATTCGCGATGCAATAGCTGCAGGCGCCGCAGGTGTGCCCGAGCCAGGGAATGCCGACGCGATTACCAATGCCGAGTTCTTCGACTCCCGGTCCCACCGCATCGATGCATCCGACAATTTCATGGCCGGGAATCATCGGCAATGGGGTGTCGGGCAGGTCGCCATCCACGACGTGGAGGTCGGTGCGGCACACGCCGCAGGCTTCCACTCGTACGCGAATCTGACCGGCGCCGGGGCGCGGGTCGGGCAGCTCGCAAAACTCGAGTGGCTTGCCGAGAGTTTTCAGTACCATGGCCTGCATGGATGATGTCTCCCCATTTCATCGATCGCACCGAAGCGGATCGATGCCTCCAGCAGGATGGCTTCACGCATGCCGCGGTTGGAAATTTCGCTGCCATCCACGGGGCAGATTATCCGTCGATACATGGTGATCCTCCTGTCGATGGCCGCTGCGACGAGTATTTCCCATCCGCAGCCCTGCGCATTGATGTCGATCAAAATATCGATTGCTACCTTCGTCGACTTTGATGCAGCTCATGGTGCGCCGACGGAGATGGTCGTGAAATAGGCCAACTCGCCGCGAGGATATGCCAATGGAACACCGCTACGACATGCGTCGTTCGACCCATATAAAAATCCCCACCGACTCGCGCAGCGCAGAGCCGATGGTCGGTATGTGCGGATCGAAGGGGCGGTTGCACACCCCACAGTGCCGCATGTGATCGCCGTTCTTTTGCATTATCGTTCGACTAGCGTGTGCTTCTCCTCATGCGCCCGCCCTGCCAGTTCCAGTGTATGCCGGGTAAGGCATGCATCGTGCGGATCATTT
>DATIED010000718.1:0-3339 GCA_035455965.1 Spongiibacteraceae bacterium | reverse complement strand
TTATGAGTTGCCGAATGTGCCCGAGGATTATGTGCATCGCATCGGCCGCACCGGTCGCGCCGGCGCCAGCGGCGAAGCGGTTTCGCTGGTGAGTCAGGAGGAGCGTAAATTGCTGCTCGACATCGAGCGTTTGATGAAGCGCAAGGTCGATGTGCTGGCGGTGCCGCAGTTCGTGCGCAGCGAGCGCAAGCCGGCGGAGGCGTCGGACGATGCGCGTCGCCAGCAGCCGCGCCCGCAACAGCGCAGACCGCAGCAGAGCAATAATTCGCGGCCCCATTCTGCTGGTAATAGTAATGGCAATGGCGGCAACAGTAATCGCCCGCGTGGTAATTCCAGCGCCGCGCGACCGGCGAGCGGCAATTCTGCAAATACCGGTTCGGGAAATAATAATTCGCAGCGTCGACGCCCACGTCCTGCATCGACCCAGAGCTAAGCTTTAAGGGTCAGGGCTTCGTGCGGTGGCGGGGCAAGGGGTGCCTCTTTTTCAGGACTCTGCGGCAAGCATTTAAGTAGCGCTGTGCTAGCGACCTAGAGGACCTTATCGGCTTCACGGATTAGTCTCGCTGGCAGCTTCGATCAGTCCTCTTTCATGTCCTGAAAAAGAGGCACCCCTCCCCCCGACGTCAAATTCATATCGAGTCTCTATATTTATGGCTCAATCGGGCTTTTAAAATAAAAGAAATTTACTCGATTGATTCAGAAATGAATTTTCAGAGAGGCACATTATGCGGATGCCTTGGTTGATCCATCGCTCTAAATAACTTAACGGGCTTTTATTTGGACGAGTGCACTGGGCTGCCCAATGCCCCGATCAAATATTAATTACTTATTTTTTCGGCGTGCCGCACTAGCAAGGCCAATCAATCCAGAGCCAAATAACCATGCTGTGGCGGGGGCAGGGACTTGAGAGACGTTGATATTGTCGAGGGCCATTGATAGTCCTGTACTTTCGTAAAAAACTAAGCTTTTTATGTTTGAGAAGTCGGGGTTGTCGTCGAATGAAAGTGTGTGCCACTGACCATCGTTAATCGTAAATTGGTAGTCGAACTCCGTAGAGTCGCTTCGTTGCCCGGTTAAGGTAAATGTTGGTAAACCAAACATTCCAGATGCATCCTGGCTCGATACGCCGATGTCAAGACTATGCAAGCTAAACAATTGGCCATCTGTTCGAGAGAGTGTTGGGGAATACAGCATGCACAGACAGGCAAAGAATGTGGAGCTGCTCGCGGGGCCGTAACCGCCGGAATTGATAGGCGGCACGAAATAGTATCCTGGGGTGCCCCCGGGAGGAAAATTAAAAAGCGGAGTTAGATTGCCAATCGTGTAGCCAGATTCCGTATAGCTTGTTTCACTCCCAGTGACGGTTTGGCTTAGCGGCGTAGTATTCTCAAACTGAATAGTATCTGCAGCAGCAAGTTGCGTCGTTACATGTAGCACCAGCGCGAATAGCGAAATAAGAAGTTTTTCTGTGGTTTTCATTTCCAGGCCCTTGTTGCTTTTATTAGATGTGCGTCGTTGTTCTATAGCCGCGCCTCGAAAACTGGGGCGGTATTCCTGGTTGCCGACCAATAACGGCTAACCGGTGAAGTAGAGCAATAATTAAGCCGTTTAGCACAGGGCCAACGATATCAGTCCGTTAGTTGCTTGGCGAGGCGGTTTTTCAAAAAACTTTCTGCCGAGCTGTCAAAAATGCCGACAGGTTAGATCAGTTTTGGTCTCCCGGGTAAAACAGGGGAGTAGTGATCAAGCGCCACGCTTGTAGTTTATCCGCGTAACTCATACCCGCATGTGCGGGACTCGTCGATGGTAACGGCAGATAATCGATGTGTGAGTGTGCTGTCAGCGTCGATTGAATATGCCGGCGAAACAGTTTTGCGGCGGTGCCGCCGTTAAAGCAGATACGTTGTATCGATTGATGCTTAGTTAAGAATCCTGCGATGTCGTTCGGTACAATCGATTCGGTTTCGATGGCGGCATCGAGGCTGCCTTTGCGCACGCAGGTTTGCAATACGTCCC
Source organism: Spongiibacteraceae bacterium (assembly GCA_035455965.1). Classification (GTDB taxonomy): domain Bacteria; phylum Pseudomonadota; class Gammaproteobacteria; order Pseudomonadales; family CAMLJR01; genus CAMLJR01. The sequence continues at coordinate 1,323 of DATIED010000718.1, read as the reverse complement.
ACACCGCGATATTTTTTTCGGCTAATTGCAGGATACGATCCGCATAATCGGCGCGTGGATCGATCGCAAACAAATCGCCGATAATCCGCCAGAAAGCATTGCGAGTGTGCGCGTAATACTGTTGCCGCGCCAGCGACGCGGTGCCGGGCATGGTGCCGAGGATTAACGTGTGGCAGTTCGGGTTCGCGATATACGAAAAACTTTCGACCGCGGCCATCATTACTGATCGGCTTGCTCGCTGCGCTGGTGAGCTTCTTGTTGCAGGACATTCTCGACGTTTTTTGCTTTGTTCAGCGCGTCGAGTTGCGCCTGCGGAATGACGCCGCCGGTTTGCGGCGTCGGTGGTTTGGGCTGGCTGGGATCTTTGGCGTTGCACGCGCTGAAACTGCACAGCGCGAGCGCTATCGATACGCTGCTAACGAATCTGTTCATGGCGATCTCCTCAATCTTCGATGATACCGCCCAGTGCCGGCAATAAGCCATCGAGAAACTTGCTCAACTCCATGGTCATCACGGCAAACTCCTGATCGAACGCCGCGCGCTCGTCGTCCTGATTATCCATTTGCTCGCGCAATGCATCGGTAAAGCGCAGCCGGCGGATGATCAAGTCGTCGCCGAGTATGCATTCGACGGCTTCGTGCCAGAACAATTCCAGCTTGGCCACCTGCTTGCCGACCGTCAGGTGTTGCAGCACTTCATCGCTGCATAGCTCCTGGCCGCGCACGCGCACAATATTGCTGCTTTCCTGGCTGTCGCGCAATTCGCATTGCTGGCCGAGCGTGAAATTCGCCGGCAGTTGTCCGCTCTGCAGCCAATCGGTCATGATCGATACCGGCTGGCTGTTGGTCTGCACGGGTTGCACCGACAGCGTGCCGAGATCGTTGCGCAACTGCGTCAGCAATTCTTCGGCGCGCGTAGCGCTGCCGCTATCGACCAGCAACCAGCCGTTGCGGCGATCGATATAGGCGTAGCAGCGGCTGGAGCGAGTCAATGCACGCGGCATTAGCGTAAGCGTGATTTCTTCTTTGAGTTGCTTGCGCTCCTTGCGATAAATTTTGCGCGCCTGCTCCTTTTCCAGCTCGGCAATTTTTTCTTCCAGTGCTTCGGCCACTGCTGCGCCCGGCAGAATTTTCTGCTGCTTGCGCAGACACAACAGAACGCAACCGTTGGCGGCATGGCTCAGCAGTTCGGAGTTCGGCATTGCTGCTACCCAGCCGACGCGCGCTAAATCCTGGCTACCGCAGGGTACAAAGGGGGTGTTGTTTAAGGCCTGCTCCAGATCATCATCGCTAATGTCGAAGGGCTTGCTAAAACGGTACAGCA
>DATIED010000717.1:0-2857 GCA_035455965.1 Spongiibacteraceae bacterium | reverse complement strand
TCTTGCCGGTACCGGCCGGGCCGATGCCGAAATTGATATCGTGCTCCTGGATCGAACGCACATAGCCCTGTTGATTTTTGCTGCGCGGTTTAACGGTGATCTTTTTGGTGCGAATCACCGGCATCGGCGCCACATTGGGCTCGGCGAAGCCGCTATCGGCGGCGGGCACGGAGACTTCGCGCAACTGCAGATGGACCAGTTCGGGGGTTAGATGTATGCCATCCTGCGCGTCCCGATAAAGCGCGAGTAGTACATCGCGCGCGATTTCGCCGCGCATCGGCTCGCCTTGAATGGAGAAGTTATTGCCGCGATTGTTGATCGAAACCTGCAGGCGTTGTTCGATCAGCCGCAGATGCTCGTCGAGCTGGCCGCACAAATTCGCCAGCAGACGGCTATCGGCGGGCTCGAGCGTGAGCTGCGTAATGGTTTGCGTCGGCGCAGCCGGTGTCTGGGTCAGGGTGGTGTTCAAATTGGGATAAGTTAGCCGGGTCGCGGCACCTCAGGGGGAGCTAGCATATACCGAGAGCGGCCGGCGATGAAACCCCGGCCTCTCAAACCACCCATCTGCCCTGCAGACTGTTGGGCAGTGCCTGGGTGATAACGACATCGACAAAGCTGCCGATCCGCGTTTGCGGAGTCGCATCGAAATTGACTACCCGATTGTTCTCGGTGCGGCCGGCCAGTTGGCCCGGGTCCTTGCGCGACGCGCGCGTAACGAGGATGCGCTGCGTGGTGCCGACCATGTTTTCGGCGATGCGCTGGGCCTGCTGCAGGATGCGGGTCTGCAGAATCGCCAGGCGCTGTTTCTTCAATTCTTCAGGCGTGTCGTCGGCGAGTTGCGCGGCCGGCGTGCCGGGTCGCGCGCTGAATACGAAACTGAAGGAGTTATCGAAGCCGATCTGCTCGATCAGGCGCATGGTGTCGGCGAAGTCCTGCTCGGTCTCGCCGGGGAAGCCGACGATGAAGTCCGAGGAGAGACTGATGTTGGGACGATGGCGACGCAGGCGCTCGATGCGATCGACGAAATCGGCGGCGGTGTAGCCGCGCTTCATCGCCGCCAGAATGCGGTCGGAGCCGCTCTGGACCGGCAGATGCAGATGGTCGACCAGTTTCGGCAGCTCGGCATAGACCGCTATCAAGGCATCGGAAAATTCGGCGGGATGCGAGGTCGTGTAGCGCATGCGCTCGATGCCCGGGACCTCGGCGACATAGGTCAACAGCTCGGCAAAGTCGACCAGTTCGCCGAGATGGTTGCGGCCGCGGTAAGCGTTTACATTCTGCCCGAGCAGCGTCACCTCTCGCACGCCCTGCTCGGCGAGGCCGGCGATTTCGGCGATCACGTCGTCGAACGGACGGCTGACTTCCTCGCCGCGCGTGTACGGCACGACGCAGTAGGTACAGTATTTCGAGCAACCTTCCATGATCGATACGAAGGCGGTCGGACCGTCCGCGCGGGGCTCCGGCAGGCGATCGAATTTTTCAATTTCGGGAAAGGTCACATCGACCAGAATCGGTCCGTTGGATTTGCGCGCATTCATCATGTCGGGCACGCGGTGCAGCGTCTGCGGGCCGAAAATCAGATCGACATAGGGCGCGCGCTTGCCGATGGCGGCGCCCTCCTGGCTGGCGACACAACCGCCGACGCCGATAATCAGATTGGGATTGCTCTCTTTCAGATGCCGCCAGCGGCCGAGCTGATGGAAGACTTTCTCCTGTGCCTTCTCGCGAATCGAACAGGTATTCAGCAGCAGGACATCGGCCTCTTCGGCGTTGTCGGTGGTCACCAGGCCGTGCGATACGCCGAGCAGATCGCGGATGCGCGCCGAATCGTACTCATTCATCTGACAGCCGTGCGTCTCTATGAAGAGCTTTTTCGGCGCGGCGGACGGGGTAGCGGCTGCCAATTGCGACTCGATGGACTCGGTTGCGGCGGTGGGTGCGTGCTCGGTCATGATTTCCAGGCTGATCAAATAGTCGGCAACTTTGCGGGCGGCCATTATACAGAGCGAGGCCGAGGATGGACACCGTATCGGCTTGTGTAGGACGGATCATTCGATCCGCCATTCGGCCAAGCCCAAGTCTTGCATTAAAAGGTGGATCAAATGATCCACCCTACGGTAATTGCGAAGGGTTATTCCGCAGATGTTCCAGAATCAATTTCGTCACACTTTTAAAATCGCCCTCGTAATGATGGTCGCCAGGCAATACTGCGTTGCTGACATTCGCGGCTTTGAAATCCTTGCACAACGTATCGTCATCCTCGCTGCCGTACACGCACAACACCGGCTCGGTGATTTTTTTCAGCTCGGGCGCGACCTGGTGGGTATCGCCTTTACTGCTGCCAAGCCAGGCGCTGACGTGAAACTCGAAATCGACGGTGTGACTTAAGCTGAGTAGCGCGATATCGGCAATGCGCGTGCGCTGCGCGCTCGGCAGGCGGCTCACCATAAACGGCAACACATCGGCGCCGAGCGAAAAGCCGATCAACAATACCCGCGGTTTTTGCCAGATTTGCTGGTAGTGGGCGATCACCCGCTGCAGATCGGCACCGGCGATTTCCGGTGTTTTGCGGTTCCAGAAATACTGCAGCGTGTTCCAGCCGATCACGGGAATGCCGGCCCGATTCAGTTGATCGCCGATATCCTTATCGATATTGGCCCAACCGCCGTCGCCCGATAACAGCACGACAAAGAAATCGTCCCTGGCGTTGGGTGCAGGTAATTCGACCAGGGCCAAATCATCGACGGAGACGCTTTGGCTTCGCTCCGGGCTGCGGCGCGGTGCTATGGCGATTGCGCCGAGGCGCGTGGCTAAATCGGTTGATACGATCACCGAGGTCTCGCCAAAAGCTTTATCG
>DATIED010000716.1:0-2861 GCA_035455965.1 Spongiibacteraceae bacterium | reverse complement strand
GGTCAGCCACCTTTGTTGGGGGCAATGGTTGGCGGTGACCCAACAAAAACCGCCGCAAATGGCGAATCCGAACAGCAAATAACCGAGCGGATCAATCGCCGGTTGCAGCAAGACTATCGCAATAAAGTCACCGCTTTGCAGGAGGAGCAGCTGCTGCAAGTGGCGACATTGAAATCCGCGTTGCAAGAGCAGATCGATCGAGTGCATCAGCACTATCAATTACAGGCCGCACAGTTTAAAGAGGCGCTGGTATCGACCAAAAAACTATTTAAGGACGAAAAGCGGCGTACGCTGCAACTCAAGGAAAAGCTTGCGGCGCAGCTCGATGAGTTTCAGCGCGCGCGCGAACAGTCGCAGCAGAACGCCGTCGCTGCGCGCGATCAAGAGCACGCCAAATCGCAGCAGGCGCAACTGCAACAAATGCAGCAACAATTCGCCGTCGAATTAAAAGCACGCATCGAGCAGGCGAGCGCCGAGTTGAAAGAAATGCTGGAAATGCGCGAGGTCGAATTATTTTATCGCGAGGAGCAGTTGGGCACGTTGCGGGACGAAATTGCGCGGCTGCGCCAGGAGCGCGAACGTTTCATTACGCAGGGCAGCGACAGCATACTGCAACAGTTAGTCGAGAGCGGCGTGGCATTTATTGCGTATCAGCCCGGCGTCGACGCGATGAATATTCCGCTGGCCGATATTCCCCGCTATCTCGATGCGCCGCCGGTGTACGTTGCCGAGAAATGCTCGGTAAGCATCGACCAGTATCAGCGCTGGCTCGATCATCATGAATTGCCGGTATGCGGCGCAATCTCGAGCGGCGATGCGATGTGCGGCGAGCCGATTGAAAAAGTCGAGCGGCCGAATCAATTCATCGCCGGTGTCAGCGACCGTTGCCATCAGCACAGCGCCGCCGCTACGCCTCTCGTGGAATCGACAGTGTCGCAGGCGAGCAGCAACTGAATGGATTTGCGAACACTCGCGGCTGGCGCGATCGTACAATCGATCCGCCTGCCGGAAATCGAGCGTTGCGGTATCGAATGGTGCATGCTGCGGTTGGATTCCATCGATACGACCGCCGCTGGTAATAAGCTGTTTAAATTAGCCGAAAACTTTCGCTTCGCCCGCGCGGCGGGTCACAGACGCCTATTGAGTTTCGGTGGCGCCTTTTCCAATCATTTGCACGCGCTGGCGCTGCTCGGTGCCGCCGAGGGTTTTGCCACTATCGGCGTAGTGCGCGGCGAGGCCGTCGCCGCACACAATCCCACTCTGCGCGATGCGCAACAAGCCGGCATGACATTGCATTTTGTCGATCGCGAAACCTATCGCCGCAAACATGAAGTCGAGTTAATGGCGGACTTGCAGCGCCGCTTCGGTCCTTGCTATATCATTCCAGAGGGCGGCGCCAATACGGCTGGCGTAGCGGGTTGTCGCATATTGGGGCAGGTTATTCGCGAACAGGTTGCAGCGGTCGATACCGTGGTGCTGCCGTGCGCAACCGGCTCGACTTTGGCGGGCGTGGTGGCGGGTATTGCCGATCATTGCGCTACACTCGGCGTGGCAGTATTAAAAGGCGGCGGTTTTTTGCCTGCGGTCGTGCAGGATCATTTGCAGGCGGCGGACGCAGCGCATAACGTGCGCTGGCGCATTGTCATCGATGAGCATTGTGGCGGTTATGCGCGCACAACACCCGCACTAATGGCATTCATCGAGGACTTTCAGCGGCGCAGCGGGATTCCGCTGGAGCCGGTGTACACTGGCAAAATGATGTATGCGCTGTACCGACGTATTTTGGCGAGCGAGTTCGCTACCGGGACGCGCGTATTGGCGTTGCATACCGGTGGTCTGCAAGGCGCGCGTGGATTTGTCGAGTGGTCATGACACCGTTAGCGACTGCCTGAGCAGTGCACGGTCGACTGAGTTGCCGCGGGTTTTTGGATAACTAGATAATGAATACAGTACGTATGGATCCAGAATTAAAAAAGCGCATGCTGCAATCGTCGGTGCCGGTCAATGCTCTGACCGAGGATCATCTCAACACTTTATTGCGCGATACCCAGGTCGAAGTCATTTGCCGCGGCCAGTCGTTATGTCAGCGCGGCGACCGCGATAGCACCCACATCTATCTGCTGAGTGGCAGCGTTGCCGTCGCGGACAGCTCCGGCACCACGCAAACGATCGATGCGAACGATGCCGCGGCACGCTACCCGCTGGCGCATCACCAGCCCCGTTTGGAATCGGTCGCGGCGCTTACCGATTGTCAGATCATTCGTTTCGACAGCGATCATCTGGATTCGATGCTGGCCTGGGACCAGGCGGCGAATTACATCATTCTGGATATTTCCGGGCAGCGCGATATGGACGAAGATGCCGATTGGATGCTGATGCTGCTGCGCTCCAATTTATTTTATAAAGTGCCGCCGATGAATATTCGGCAGATTTTGTCGCGCTTCCAACCCGTGTTCGCGCATGCCGGCGATCCGATCATTCGCCAGGGCGAGTTGGGCGAGTGCTGTTACTTTATTAAAGAGGGCAGCGTATCGGTGTATCGCGCCGCCGATGAAAAGAGTAAATCGGATTTGGTGGCGGAGCTGGGCATCGGGCGCTGTTTTGGGGAGGATGCATTAGTAAACGACGCGCCGCGCAATGCCACCGTGATGATGCGCGAAAACGGTGTGTTGATGCGGCTCGACAAGCAGGACTTTTATCTGCTGTTGAAATCGCCGCCGGTGCGCAGCTTGAGTTTTTCCGAGCTGGAGCAAGAGTTGAGCGCCGGCGCGGTGCCGATCGATGTGCGCAGCGGCGAGGAATACGAGCGCGCGCACGCTGCCGCGGCGTTGAATATGCCACTCACTATTCTGAAATTGAAG
>DATIED010000715.1:0-3947 GCA_035455965.1 Spongiibacteraceae bacterium | reverse complement strand
AAACAACGCCAGTGTTTTAGGAACGCGCCACAGCACTATCCGGTATTTTTGCGCGGCGTTGCGATCGGGCGCTGGTGGTTGGGTCGCCGGAATTAACGCGACATTGTTGTCGAGATGATTGTCCTGATAGTTTGTGGCGAGTGCCAAATGGGCGTTGCACGAATCGCCCCAGCTGTGCGGCTGTATGGCGTGCAGCGCGAGTGCCAGCGCGCCGAACTGATCGTTGATGATTAGCGTAGCGGTGGCGGGCGAGTTCGCAACGGAAAATCCATCGCCTGCAAGCTCCGTCAATAAATATTCGTCGGTCGCATCCCAGGCCTGCAATGGCTGGTTCGGTGTTGGCGGCCGGCGTTGCAATTGAAAACTGCCGAACGCGCTCTGAAAGTTATTATTCATTGCGGCCCAAGACGCGGCTTAAGGTTTTGCGAAGTGACAGGCGGCCTGATGGGCGCTGTCGCTGGCGATAATTTTTAACTCCGGTTTTTGCACACGGCAGATATCTTGCGCGATCGGACAGCGCGTGTGAAAGCGGCAGCCGCTGGGTGGATGCAGCGGGCTGGGCACTTCGCCGGTCAGCGGCGCAGGTTTAATGCGGCCCGGCTGCGGCTTTGGAATGGAAGCGATCAAATATTGCGTATACGGATGGCGCGCTTCGGTGTAAATCGAAGCGGCCGGTGCCAGTTCGACAATTTCACCGAGATACATCACCGCCACCCGGTCGCTCACATGGCGCACCACCGACAAATCGTGGGAAATAAACAATAGCGACAAATTCATCGACGCGCGTAGCGTCAATAATAAATTGATGATTTGCGCCTGCACCGAGACATCCAGGGCCGACAGCGGTTCGTCGCACACTACGAAATCGGGATTGAGCGCAATGGCGCGCGCGATGCCGACGCGCTGGCGCTGACCGCCGGAAAACTCGTGTGGAAAACGCTCGATACTACCAATGGGCAAGCCTACTTTTTGCAGCAATTCAACGACTGCGGCGCGCCGTTCGCGAGCGCTGCCGATACCGTGTACCAGTAGCGGTTCTTCGATGATGTCGCCGATGGTGTGGCGGCTGTTCAGCGAATCGTACGGGTCCTGAAAAATCATCTGCAGGCGTTTGCGCAGCGGCCGCATGGCGCCGCGCGACAATGCGCGTATATCGCTGCCGTCAAAAATGATTTCGCCGGCGTCGGGCTCGTGTAGCCGCAATAACGTTTTGCCGAGCGTGGATTTGCCGCAGCCCGATTCGCCGACCAGCCCCAGCGTTTCGCCGCGCTGAATGTCGAAGCTGACGTTTTCGACCGCATGCACATAGCTTTTATGCTGCTTGAACAGGCCGCTGCGCTGCACAAAATATTTGCGTAGATTGCGCACGCGCAATAATGGATCGCTCATTGCGCGCCCCCCGCAACATTGGCCGCGAGCAAATCGGCGTGGAAGCAGGCGCTGCGATGGCCGACCGCGACTTCTCGCAGCGGTGGCAGTTGCGTGCAGATTTCCGTGCGATAGCTGCAGCGATTGGCGAACGCGCAACCGCCGGGGCGTTGCTCGATATCGGGCACCTGGCCGGGAATTGCCGCCAGCGGTTGTTGTGGATTTGCGCTCAGTGCTGGCAATGAGCCGAGTAGTGCGCGCGTATAGGGATGACGCGGCGCGGCGAACAAGTCGGTCACCGCGGCCTGTTCGACGATGCGTCCGGCGTACATCACCGCAACGTTGCGACAGGTTTCCGCGATTACGCCGAGATCGTGCGTGATGAATAACACTGCCATGCCGCTCTGCTGTTGCAGTTCGCCGATCAGATTCAATACCTGTGCCTGCACAGTCACGTCGAGCGCGGTGGTGGGCTCGTCGGCGATCAGCAGTTTCGGTTCGCAGGCCAGTGCCATGGCGATGGTCACGCGTTGGCGCATGCCGCCGGAAAGTTGATGCGGGTACGCTTGCAGACGCTGCTCCGCTGCCGGCATGCCGACGCGCTCGAGCAACTCCAAGACGCGTTTGCGCCGCTGCACGCCACTCCATTTCGGGCGGTGCAATAACAAAACTTCTTCGATTTGTTTGCCGATGGTTTGCACGGGGTTGAGCGCGGTCATCGGGTCTTGAAAAATCATCGCGATGCGATCGCCGCGCAGTGCGCACATTTGCGCGGTCGACAGCGTATTAATTTCGCGCGAATCGAAAACGATCGCGCCGCTGTCTACGCGCAGTGTGGGTTGCGGCAATAGCCGCAGGATCGACAGCGCGGTGACACTTTTGCCGCTGCCCGATTCGCCGACCAGGCCCAGCGTTTCGCCTTCTTCCATCGTCAGTGTGACATCCTGCAACACCGGCCAACGTTGCACCGTTTTTGCATTGGCGCCGTTAGCAACGCTGACATTGAGGTTTTCGATGCGCAGCAGGCTCATGGTTTTTGCCGCCAGGTTTCGTCGAGAATATTAATCGGCGGATAGGGCGTGCCGAGAATGCGCGCTTTTTGCACCGCGTTTTTTTCCTCTTCGTCGATCCACAACAGGCCGCCGGTAGGGCCCATGGGATCGAAAATCTGATCCGATGTGCGCGTGGCGTGCGCTGGTGGCAGTTTCATCCAGCGCCAGAACGCTTCGCGCGTGTAAGGCACTTTATAGGAGGGGATGAACGCGCCTTCTTCGTAAACCATTTGCTCCAGTTCGCGCGCGAGCCGCACCCGCTCGGTCTTGGTGGTGGCGTTTTGATACGCGATGATTTTGTCGTCCATCGCTTTATTGTCGGTGTTGGTGATGTTGTTGGTCTGCGGTTTATGCGCGTTGACCGAATGATAAAACTCCCAATAGACCGGCGCGATACCGCCACCGGCCCACGCCATCCAGGCGATCTGATGTTTTTTCTCCATCGTTTGTTTGTAGGATGTGGTGGCGTCCAGCAATTGGAGGGTCAGTTCTATACCCGCTTTGGCCGCGTCTTCTTTTAATACCGCCAGTCGCGCGGTGTGGTCTTCATTGGTGTAGCTGATACGCACCGACAGGCGCTGGCCGTTTTTTACGCGAATGCCGTCCGGCCCGCGCTCGCTCCAGCCGGCGGCGCGCAGATAGTTATCGGCTTGCTCGAGATCGTAGGGTCGCGGATGAATATCGCGATTGCTGTAATCGCCGTAACCTTCGTTCTGCGTCTGCAAGCGTTCGTAATCGCCGCGCAAGACGGTTTTCAAAACCTTGTCGAAATTCATCGCGTAACCGAGCGCGTAGCGCACGTTGCGGTCGGCCAGCAGCGGGTCGTCTTCGTTCAGATACATGCCCTGCGGCGGTTGCGGCGTATCGTTGTAAAATTTAATTTTACCGATATAACCTTTTTCGTACGGCTCACCCTGTGCCTTTTTATACCAGAGGCGGGGCATGATCAGCGGAAACGAGTCCAGTTCGCCCTTGCTGAAATAGTTGTAAGCAATGTTGATGTCGCGGATAACTTTGATGCGGATGTAATCCGGGTTAAAGCGATATTGAAAATATTTTTTTTCGTTGCCCCACCAATCCGCCTTGCGCTTGAACTCTACGTATTTGCCCTTGCGAATGCTATCGACCTGATAGGGTCCCGTATTCGGCTCGATACGCCAGTTGTAGTCCTCCACCCACTGCTCGTCGAGTTTGTGAAAGTGGCGCGGCACCGGATTGATAGCGACATCGAATAATAATTCATTGGACGGCTTGGCGGAGGCCTCGCGCACGGCGATGGTGTAATCGTCGTATTTAATGACGTCGGTGATGATCTCTGTGTAATAGTTGTTGTACCAGGGCGCGACGATATATTTCGAGCGCATAAACTCCAGCGCGAATAAATAATCGTCCGCTGTGACCGGCACACCGTCGGACCAGCGCGCCGCGGGGTCGAGTTTAAAGTAAACAGTTTTGCCGTCGGGGTCGAATGCCCAGTGCGTGGCGAGCTCCGGTATCGGGTTCAACGTGTTCGGATGCTGGCTGACA
>DATIED010000714.1:0-2397 GCA_035455965.1 Spongiibacteraceae bacterium | reverse complement strand
GTCGGCGAATAATTTTTTACCACCGCCGAGCACTACCGGCGCAATGAACAGGCTGATCGCGTCGACCAGATCTTCGGCGAGCAGCGCATGCACAAGTTCGGTACTGCCTTGCGTAAGCAGATGCGGGCCGTCTTGCTGCTGCAGGTGTTTTACAGCGGCGATATCGCGCAGCAGCACCGAGTTTGTCCAACCCGTATCGACCTCGCCCGAGCGCGAAACGATGTACTTATTGATGTGGTTGAACAATTTGGCGATACCGCCATTCTCGGCGCCCTCATCATAGTAGGGCCAGTACGCGGCGAATATTTCGTAGGTCTTGCGACCGAGCAGCAAATCGAACTTTTCCGCGAACACGCGCTCGAGCTCTTCGCCGAATACCTGGTCGGCATAGGGCATATACCAGCCACCGAACCGGAAACCCTTGCTGGGATCCTCGGTCGGCATGCCGGGCGCCTGCATGATGCCGTCCATCGAAACCATGACGCTTACGATAATTTTACGCATGAGTCACTCTCCTTCATTAATCCTTCCGACTCATAAATAATCGATCGCGGCAAACCGAATTCGACAGCAAGCGGAAAATTTAATGCGAGTGTCCATGATCGTGCTGATGGTCATGGTCGCTATGTCGCTCGCCCGCTGCCCGGTGATCATGAATGGCAAGCTGGCTGCATGCGGTATCTTCGATTTGCAACGTGGTGTGGTGAATAGCGAATTTATCGTTGAGTAAGGCCTGCGCACGCGCCAGCACTTCCTGCTCGGTGCCCGGCGCCTGCAAGACGATATGCGCAGTTAAACTGCTGTTGCCGCTGGTCAATGCCCAGACGTGCAAATCGTGAATGGCGGCGATGCCCGCCAAACTCAACAGACTTTGTTCAATATCGTCCAACTCGATTCCTTTCGGCACGCCCTCCAATAAAATATGCAAACTCTCGCGCAGCAACAGCCAGGTGCGCGGCAATACCCACAGACCAATCGCGACCGCGACAACGGCGTCCACCCAGGCCCAGCCCGTCAGGCGAATGATTAACGCGGCGGCGATAACACCTATGGAGCCGATCAAATCGCTCCATACTTCGAGATACGCACCCTTAACATTGAGGCTGTGATCGGAGCCGCTTTGCAGCAGCGAAATACTGATGATGTTAACTACCAGACCGATGCCGGCAACGGCGAGCATACCGATCGATTGAATTTCCGGCGGCGCCAGAAAACGTTGCACCGCCTCCCATAAAATATATGCCGCAACAACGATCAGCGCGACCGCATTGAACGCGGCCGCCAGAATTTCGAAACGATAATAACCAAACGTGCGTTTGCGGTCGGCCGGCCGGCGCGCGATGCGAATCGCCACCAGAGCGATCGCCAGGCCGACCACATCGGTCATCATATGCGCCGCATCCGACAACAATGCGAGGCTGTGCGTGAGCAGACCGCCGACCACTTCGACAATCAAATAGCTGGCGGTAAGCGCGAGCGCTATCGCCAGTAATTTTTCGTTGGCCTGACTTGCGCCATGATCGTGAGCGCCACTCATTGAAACTGCCTCTCGGATGGCATATGCAATACCAACAGTCTAGCTTAGCGAGACGCGGTCCGACCCTCGTTCTGATCGGGCCGGCGCTCGCGGTGCGCCAATCGATACAGCGCGGGCAACACCAGCAACGTCAGTAATGTCGCCGACAAAATGCCGCCGATCACCACGGTCGCGAGCGGCCGTTGTACTTCGGCGCCGGTGCCGGTGTTGAGTGCCATCGGCAAAAACCCTAACGAGGCGACTAAGCCGATCATAACGATGGGACGCAGTCGCATCAGCGCCCCTTCTATGATCGCCGCCTCGATGGATTTTCCCTGCTGCAATAAATCGCGGAACGCCGACACCATGATTACGCCGGTCAACACCGCGACGCCCGACAGCGTGATAAATCCCACACCGGCGGTGATCGACAGCGGAATGCCGCGCAATGCCAGCGCCGCTACGCCACCGGCTAATGCCAGCGGTACGCCGCTAAAGACCAGCGCGGCATCTTTTGCCGAACCGAATGTCATCATCAGCAATCCAAAAATCAACGCCAGCGTAATCGGCACCAGTAACGTCAGTCGCTGGGTGGCCGATTGCAGTTGTTCGAAGGTACCGCCATAGGCCAACCAATACCCCGGTGGCAATTTCACATCGCTTTCGATGACACTGCGTGCCTCGGCCACGAAACCACCGAGATCGCGGCCACGCACATTGGCAGAAACCACCAGGCGACGCCTGCCGTTTTCCCGACTGATCTGGTTGGGCCCGAGGCTCTCCGATAATTGAGCGACCTCGCCGAGCGGCACGTAACCGCGGTTATCGGGCAGCGGCACCGGTAACCGCGCTAATGCGCGCAGATCGCCACGCAGTTGCTC
>DATIED010000713.1:0-5576 GCA_035455965.1 Spongiibacteraceae bacterium | reverse complement strand
GCAGCTTCGATGAGTACTCCTTCATGCCCCGAAAAAGAGACCCCCTTCACCCCGACATCAAGTCTGTGCGGAGTTCGGATTCAGTGGTTCAACGGTTTTTTTTAAAAGCATTCAACAAAATAAATTCGCGCCGATGCTCAGGCGCTTAACTGGGGTCAGACCCCTGCAAGGGGTCTGACCCCCAACCCGCAGATTAATCGGAAGTCCGCCATGTCGAATAATTACCAACATCTGCTAGCACCGGGCCGCATCGGTAAACTCGAATTGCGCAATCGTTTGATCGTTACCGCGATGGGCGCCAATCTCGCCGAGAGCGATGGTACTTGCGGTGCGCGTATTCGCGCGTATCACGAGGAGCAGGCGAAGGGCGGCGTCGGCCTGGTGAATACCGGTGTCGCTGGCGTGGCATGGCCGGTCGGTGCGAACCAGCCGGGGCAGGTGGCAATCTCGGATGACCGTTTTATTCCCGGTTTGGCAGCGTTGGCGGATGCGGTGCATAAACACGGCGCGAAATTTTCCGTGCAGTTACATCACGGCGGCCTGGTGGCCATGGAGGATTTTCTGGCGGGGCGGCCGGTGTGGGCGCCGTCGTTGCCGAGTGCGCCGAAAGGCGATTTCACCGCGGCATTTTTATTGGAGGAATTGGAACAGGCGCCGTTTCGCCGGATAAAAAATCCTTCCATCAAAGTGATGACGGTCGAGGATATTCAAACTGTCGTCGAGCAGTTTGCCGCCGCTGCTGAGCGCGCGGTGCGCGCCGGTGTCGATGGCGTCGAAATTCACGGTGGTCACGGTTATCTGCTGTCGTCCTTTATTTCGCCGAAATCCAATACGCGCACCGATGAGTACGGCGGTTCGCTGGAAAACCGCACGCGTTTTCTGGTGGAGGTCATTCAGGCGGTGCGCGCGCGCGTCGGCGCCGATTATCCGGTGTGGTGCAAACTCGATTGGTGCGAGCACGGTACCGAGCACGGTATTAATCTGGAAGACGCAAAACGCACGGCGGTAATTGCTCAACAGGCTGGTGCCAATGCGATCACCGTCACGGCGTATCACGATTCGGGGCAAGGGAAATTGCATTCCGGTTCACACACGCCGCATGAGCCGGCGAGTAACTTAAACGCGGCAGCAGCGATCAAGAGCGTTGTGAATATTCCGATCATCGCTTCGGGTCGAGTCGAACCCGAGGTCGGCGACCAGCATATCGCTGCGCACTCGATCGATTTTTTGGCGATGGGGCGAAAGTTATTGGCCGATCCACAGCTGCCGAATAAATTAAAGGCCGGCCGCGCGGAAGATATTCTGCCGTGTATTTATTGTTACACCTGTATCAGTGCAATCTACACCTGCGAACCGGTGCGCTGCGCGGTCAATCCGCGCACCGGTTTCGAATATATCGCCAGCGATAAAAAAATAGCGCAGCGTCGACGCGTGGTGGTGATCGGCGGCGGTCCCGCCGGTATGGAAGCGGCGCGCCGACTCGATGCGGCCGGCTGTGCGGTGACGCTAATCGAAAAAGGTCCGCGCTTGGGCGGCACGCTGCAGTTCGCCGCGCTGGCGTACGAGCCGAACGAAAGATTATTGAATTGGCTGCGCCGGCAAATCGCCGCGAGCGCGGTCGATGTGCGCTTGAACACTGAAGCGACGCTTGAGTTATTGCAGGCATTGCAACCGGCAACGGTGATTGTCGCGACCGGCGCAGTGCGCGGTATGCCGTCGCTGCCCGGCAACGATTTGGCGCATGTATTCAGCGGCGACGATATGCGCCGGTTAATGCTAGGCGATATTTCTGCGGCGCTGGGCTCCAAGATCGGTTGGTTTACGCGCGTCGCGATGAAAGTCGGCGCGGCTACCGGGATCACCGCCAATTTGGATTTTATCAGGCAGGCCACGCAGCACTGGATGCCATTCGGCAAACAGATTGTCATTATCGGCGGCGAATTGGTTGGCCTCGAGCTGGCGGAGTTTCTGACACAGCGCGGGCGCAACGTAACGGTGGTCGACGAAGTGCCGCGCTTAGGCGCGGGCCTGACCCTGGTGCGACGGATGCGTTTGCTCGATGAGTTAAAAGAGCATGGAGTTGGTTTATTTTCCTCGGCGGCCAATATCCGTATCGAGCGCGATAAAGTGTTATTCACCGATAGCACAGGTGTTGCCAAGAGCGTTGCCGCTGATCAGGTTATCGTCGCGAAAGGCGCGAGCGGCGATATGTATTTCGCCGAGCGCTTGCGCGGTGCCGGCTTCAGCGTGCATACCATCGGCGATTGTCGCGGCGTGACTTATATCGAAGGCGCGATGCGCAGCGCGGCGGAAGCGGTGGATGCGATTGTGGCGCAGGCCTGAGCGAGTAAAACGATGAGCCCAGCGACGTTAACGCCGATCGAATTGCAGGAAAAAATAGGGCAGGTGCTCGGCGTATCGGCCTGGTATGCGATCGATCAGGCGCTGATCGATCGCTTTGCCGATGTCACGCTGGATCATCAGTTTATTCACGTCGATCCGCAGCGCGCGAAAGCTGAAAGCCCTTACGGTGGCACCATCGCGCACGGCTTGTTGATCCTGTCGCTGATCAGCGATATGGCGAATCGATGCTTGCCGCTGTGCGAAAATGCAGCCGGCGGCGTTAATTATGGCTACGATAAAATTCGCTTTGTGGCGCCCGTGCGTAGCGGTAAACGCGTGCGCGGGCATTTCACGTTGCTGGCGGCTACGCCGCGCGCCGCAGCCGAGCTGTTGCTGCGTTATGCCGTCAGTATCGAAATCGAAGACGAAGCCAAACCGGCATTGATCGCCGATTGGTTGTCGTTGGTTTTTCTTGCGCAGCAATCGAACGCTTGAATTGGCTTTCAAGCGCTGGCGATATTTCGTTAGCTCCCTGCCGGTATTTTTTAAAGAGTGGGGCGGCGATCGCGCCACGGTGCTGCCTGTTCGAGTTGTGCCGCCAATTGCAGCAGCGTGACCTCATCGCCGAAGCGGCCGGCGAACATACTGCCGATCGGCAGGTTGTCGGCGCTCCAATACAATGGCACCGACATCGCAGGTAGTCCGGCAATGTTGTACATCGATGTGAAGCACGATGCCGGTATCGCATTCTTTACGAAATTTTCATACGGCTGGTCGAGCGACAACGCACCGAGCAGCGGCGGCGGTAGCGCCGTTACCGGCGATAAAATCATATCGAAACGCGTTAGCATTTCATCGAAGATACGACCGACCTGATCGGCGGTGGCACGCGCGCGATACAATTGTTCAGCGCTATATTTTTGCGCGTTTTGATAACTCGCCCAAGTGATTGGCTCGAGATCGGCGGCGGTGACCGCACGACCGAGCGCGCGCTCACGGTCGCGAATCACTGTCAGCATGCCGGTGCCGGTGATAATACCCATGCCTTCCATCATCGGCGCGACCGGTAGTGTCAGTGTCGCTGGCTCGATGTGGTGGCCGAGTTGTTCGCACAATTTCGCCGCGCGCATCAGTGCCGCTTTACATTCCGCATGCACCGGTACGCCGAATACGTTGGCTTCGAGCAGGGCTATGCGCAATGGCTGCGGCGGTGTCGCCAGCGCGGCGAGATAAGAGGGCGGCGCGGTGGGGATGACGCGACTGCCATTTTCTGCGCCGGCCGCGATATCCAGTAGCAATGCAGAATCCCGCACCGAGCGCGTGATGGCGTGGCCGACCGATAAGCCCATCCAACCTTCCAATGCGTCGGGACCGGTTGGCGTGCGGCCGCGGCTGGGTTTTAAGCCGAATAAACCGCAGTGCGAGGCGGGAATGCGAATCGAGCCGCCGCCGTCGCTGGCGTGTGCCGCGGGAATGATGCCGGCAGCCACCGCAGCCGCCGCGCCGCCGGAAGAGCCGCCGCTACTGTATTTAGTGTTCCAGGGATTGCGTGTCTGGCCCCACAGTATCGATTCGGTAGTGGCGGTGCCGCCGAATTCCGGGCTGGCAGTTTTACCGAAAATATTTAATCCCGCCGCGCGATAACGTTGCACGAAAGTGCTGTCGTGGTCGGCGCCGGCATCCTTAAAAAAACGCGAACCGTTGGTGGTGGTGGTGCCCTTCATCAGCAAACTGAGATCTTTCAGTAACATCGGCACACCGTTGAGCGGTGCCTGTTCCGACCCGGCGTTGCGCGCGGCAGTGCGCGCCATATCGTAATATTTCAGCACCACGGCGTTGATCTTCGGATTGACTTGCTCGGCGCGCGCGATCGCGGCTTCGAGCGCATCGCTCGCGCTGATTTGTTTGCTGCGAATCATTTCGGCCAGTCCGACCGCATCTGCGCTGGCATAATCGGTTGGCGACAGGCCGCGACTCTTTCCAGAAGTCGAGCCGAAAGCCGAGCCGGCGGCCACACCGGCAGCGAGCAGGGAGGTTGTTTTGAGCAGCGTGCGGCGCGATAAACTCACGGCGGGATTCCTCGCAAAAAATTATATTTTGGTGCTGCGGTTGCCAAAGCGGGCCTGGCGGTGCAGCGCTGTTCGTTATAGCTATTGTCGAAGGCTCTGGATAGTTGGCGCTGGTGTGCGGCATTTGAACACTGGCGCGCGCGCCGATGAAATTAACCCTGCCGCTATATTCGGTCAATAGCAAAGCCGATCAGTCTATATGCAGTAACGCGCAGCTTTTCGCTCTGTATTTCTATCGTTTTAGCGTTCGTCCGCCGCTGCAACAGCAATGGTGCGTCGACGAGGTTATTGGAGGCGGGAGTTTTGCTTGCGCGGTTGATACAGGTGATACCGCTCCGCTCCAACGCGTGTTAAACGCTGGAGCGCTGTTTCCTTTATTTATTTAATTTGTATACCACGCTGAGCGTAGTGACAGTGTCGATACGTTCGGAGTCTGGTGGTGGCGAGGTGTTTTCGCGCAGACCATAGCCGATACTTAATGCGAGTTTGTCGTTCATCGCCACCTGCAGCGCCAAATCATTTTGGATGAATGTGTTAGAACTGGTTGCTTCTGCCAGGAACGTATTGATCACTTTGGTATTGCCGGTTAACGCGTGTTCGAATTTAAATCCTGCTACGACGTCGCCGCGCGTTTCTTCATCGCCGCTGATGCGGTTTATGACTTTGTCCGAATCGTCTTTGACTAAGGTTTGCGGCTCGGATTTCTTGATACCGATACCGCCTTGGATACTTAGTTTCGTCGTGTCGTTGTCGATCAGTTTATAGCCCAGACCCGTGGTGGCCGATTCCTGATAGGAGTAGGCGCCAAAATGATCGCGCTCGTAGCGCAGACCGCCGAACCAATAGAGTGGCTCGGTAATTTTATAATCCGATTGCCAGCGAGTCTCCCAGCGATTGGCGGAGGTGGTTGAATTACTGCTGCCGTAGAGTTCGTTGAACAGCAGCGAATGTTTCCAACGCTCGATTTCGTTGGCGACATCGAGTTTAGCATTGGCGCTGTTGGAGTCGGTATTGCCGCGCGCGGCGACGGCGCCAAGTTCTCCGGATCCTGTCCATTCGGAGCGGGCGCAGGTGCTGGATAATATAACAATACATGAGCATAAGAGTTTCATTCGACTCATCGGTTGTTTCTCCATGGTTGAAAATTTTTGATCGGAAAATTTC
>DATIED010000712.1:0-5162 GCA_035455965.1 Spongiibacteraceae bacterium | reverse complement strand
CATCTTCCTTTTTGCCATCGGCAGGAGCCTCAGCCGCTGCCGCTGCCGACGCTTGTGCTCGCTTCGCTAAAATCTCATACGCCGATTCGCGATCGAGCGTCTGTTCGTATTTCTGGCGCAGAGGCGAGCGCGACATTTGATCGCTGCGCTCATCGTTGGTCAACGGGCCGATGCGCGATTGCGGCGGGCAGATCGAGATGCGTTGCACTGGTGTCGGTTGGCCTTTATCGTCGAGTACCGAAACCAATGCTTCGCCGATGCCCAGCTCGGTAATCACCTGTTCGGTGTCGAGCGCAGGATTGGCGCGGAAGGTTTGCGCGGCGGTGCGCACTGCTTTTTGATCTTTCGGGCTGAAAGCGCGCAGCGCGTGTTGGACGCGATTGCCGAGTTGGCCGAGAATATTTTCAGGAATATCGAGCGGGCTCTGCGTGACGAAATAAATGCCGACGCCTTTCGAACGAATCAAGCGCACGACTTGTTCGACTTTTTCCACCAGTGCTTTCGGCGCATCGTTGAATAACAAATGCGCTTCATCGAAAAAGAAAACCAGCTTGGGCTTATCCAGATCGCCGGCCTCGGGCAATTCTTCGAATAATTCCGATAGCAGCCACAATAAAAACATCGCGTACAAGCGCGGCTTCGTCATCAGCGTGGTGGCGTCGAGAATGCTGATCACGGCGTTGCCGGAAAAATCGCTCTGCATTAAATCGGCGAGCACGATTTGCGGTTCGCCGAGAAATTGTTCGGCGCCCTGTTCTTCGAGTACCAGCAGTTGGCGCTGCACGGCAGCGACGCTAACCGCGCTGAGGTTGCCGTATTTCGCCTGCAGCGATTTATTGTTGTCGGCAATCCAACTCAGCAGGGCGCGCAAATCTTTTAAATCCAGCAGCGCCAGGCCGGCTTCGTCGGCGATTTTGAAGGCCGCATACAAGACGCCGGTTTGCGTATCGTTCAATTCGAGCAGCGTTGCCAATAACAGTGGGCCGAGGCTCGATGTGGCGGCACGAATTGGCAGACCGAGCTTGCCGTACAAATCCCACAGCTGGACCGGATACGCGCGCGCCTGATAGTTGTCGAGATGCAGCGCTGCGATGCGTTGCTGAACTTTCTCGCTGGTCGTCGCGGCGCGCGCCAGGCCGGACAAATCGCCTTTGATATCCGCCATAAATACCGGCACGCCGGCCTGCGAAAAACCTTCCGCGAGTGTTTGCAGCGTAATCGTTTTGCCGGTGCCGGTGGCGCCGGCGATCAGGCCGTGGCGATTCGCCATGCGCAGCGTCAGCGCGACCTGGGTGTCGGCATTGGCGCCGATCAGAAAGCTGGAGTCAGGCATCGGAGGCATCTCTATTTAGTCGAGGGAGCGCTAAGTCAATGAAACACCGCTTAGTGGATGAGGCATTGTACGACGTTCGCGAAAAGAGGGAAGTCGGGTTCGAGCGAATCTTGTCTCCCCTATTTATAGGGGAGATGTCACGTAGTGACAGAGGGGTCGGGGATTGGCAGATACTGCGCAAGCTATCGAGCGTGCATACCCCTCCGCCTCGCTGCGCTCGGCACCTCCCCTATAAATAGGGGAGGCGAGTACATGCGAATTTCAGTCCCACTGATTCGGTGTTACCACTGCGCGGCCGCGCAGCAACCCTTTATCCAGCTTTTCGTACGCCTCGTCGACCTTGCTGAACGGAAATACTTCCACTTCGTTGCGGATCAGGCCGGCCTCGGCCAGCGCGATGACTTCGCGCGTGTCGGAGCTGCTGCCGCCCTGGAAACAAAATACTTCGCCATCGCGCGGCAGCGTGTGGAACCACGGCTGATTCGATTTGCCCATGCCGGCGCCGATCAAGGCGAACGAGCCGGTGCGGCGCACCGCGCTGAGGCCCGCTTCGATGCTGGCGTCGATACCGACGAAATCGAGCACCGCCATGGCGCCTTCGCCGTGCGTAAGTTGTTTAAGCGCCTCGACCGTATTGTCGTTTACGCCGACCACCGTTTCGTGCGCGCCGAGTTCGCGCGCAAAGGCGAGGCGCTGCTCATTGGTATCGACGACGATAATGCGTGCCGCGCTCAACGCATGCAAAAATTGCACGGCGAAACTGCCGAGGCCGCCAGCGCCGAGCACGATGGCGGTCGAGCCGGGCACTAATTTCGGCAGCACGCGTTTCACTGCGTGATACGAAGTCGAACCGGCATCGGTCAATGGACCTGCGGTGACCGGGTCGAGCGAATTGAGTTTGACCAGTTCGCGCGCCTGCGCGACGACATAATGCGCGAGCCCGCCGTCGCGGCCGTAACCGCGACCCGCCGCACCATCGATGCAGGCGTTATCCATGCCGCGCTGGCAATACGAACAGGAGCCATCCGAATGCACGGCAATTAGTACCACCGCCTCGCTCTGTTGAAAGTTTTTTACGCCGGCGCCGCAGCGCTCGACCCAACCGCCGACTTCGTGGCCGAGCGTGAACGGCACGCGCCAGCCGAGCATCTCGCCCATTTCCTGCGGGAATTGCATCATGCCGATATCCGAATGACAGAGGCCGTTGCCCGCGACCTTGATCAGCACTTCGCCGGGGCCGGGTTGCGGCACATCGACCTCGACCATTTGCGGCGGTTTGCTCCAGTCGAGAATGCGGTAGGCCTGCATGGTTTTGTTCATGGAAATTCTCCGCTGTTATGGCTGTATCGACATAAATAAATCGGCAGCGACAAATTTATGCATCGTCAGTGTCGTGTGAGGAAGAGGCGCCAATTGTATCGACGCGCTGCGATCGCTTGGCCCCTTCAAAATTAGCGAGCGCAGATCAGGCGCCAGCAGTGGGCGCCTGCAATCATTTCTAACGCAGCATGATCAAGCGCTGCAATTTTGAAATTATTTTGCCAGGAAGCCGCCATCGATCGGCAGGCTGGCGCCGGTGATAAAGCTGGATGCATCCGACGCGAGAAATACCACGGCGGCGGCGGTCTCCTCGGCATTGGCCAGGCGTCCGAGCGGTTGGTGACTGATCATGAACTGCTCGACTTCGGGGTTCAAGTGTTGCGCGATCATGTCGGTGCGGGTGTAGCCGGGTGCGATGGCATTGACGCGAATGCCGAGCGGCGCCACTTCGAGCGCGGCGGCCTTGGTGTAACCTTCGACGGCGTGTTTCGCCGCCGCGTAATTCGCCATATAGGCGGTGCCGCGCGAGCCGTAAATCGAACTGTTGTTGATGATCGTGCCGCCGCCACCCTGTTGCTGCATTTGCCGAATTTCGTATTTCAGCGATAACCAGACGCCGCGCACGTTGGTGTTGAAAATGCGATTGAAGTTTTCTTCGGTGTCGTCGGCGATGCTGGTCAGCGTGCCGTCGACGCCGGCGTTATTGAATGCGATATCGAGCCGGCCGAATTGCGCGACGGTGAAAGCGACGGCATTTTCGACATCGGCGGCAACGGTGATATCGGATAACACGAAGCGGCAATCGCCGCCGACTGCGCGCACCAGCTCGACGGTCTGCTGTCCCTCCGCCGCACGCCGGCCGGTGATAACGACGCGCGCGCCGGCCTGTGCCAATGCGATTGCAGTGGCGCGGCCGATACCGCCGGTGCCGCCGGTAATCAGCGCAACTTTATTGGCGAGCACGGCAGTGGCGGGCGCAGTCATAGTATTTCTCCGAAAAATAATCGTTAAAAATAAGGTGATCGTTAAATAATAGCGCCACCCACTATGGCGTGGCGATTGAACGGCGCTGGCAGGTTGAGGCGCCGCGCATGATGGTGCCGAAGCGTTCGATTATCGGCGAGTTTTGGCCGCCAAATAAATTAAATGGTATTAAATTTTAGTAATAAACGGCCGTAGCCGGCGCACCGGTTGGCAGCTCCGGCAAATTGCGGTTCAATG
Source organism: Spongiibacteraceae bacterium (assembly GCA_035455965.1). Classification (GTDB taxonomy): domain Bacteria; phylum Pseudomonadota; class Gammaproteobacteria; order Pseudomonadales; family CAMLJR01; genus CAMLJR01. The sequence continues at coordinate 1,288 of DATIED010000712.1, read as the reverse complement.
GGGCACCGCCATTTGGCGGCGCAGTTGTTAGTTGTTCGTTCCTGGTTGTTAGTTAAGGAATCAGGGTGGATTTGGCGACATCGCTTCGATGCATCTTTTAATACTAATTATTCAGCATTCGACGTAAGGGGATTTTCATGCGTGCAGCAAAAGTTTATTTGATTCTAATGGCGATCATGAGCGTGGGCTTTGGGGTCGTGTATTTATTCTGGCCGTTGAGCATGACCGATCCGATGGGGTTTGGTCCGCTGGCGCCGTCCGCGCTCACCGATGTGCGTGCTACCTACGGCGGCTTCCAAATCGGCACCGGTCTGTTCATGTTATTTTGTTTGCGTCCCGATCGTCTGCGCCTGGGAATGTTGATGGCGTTGTTGAGCGTCGCCGCGATCGCCAGCTCGCGGGCGATCGGCCTGGTGCTCGATGGTGCCTTCACCGATGTATTAAAAGGTACGATCGCTTTTGAAATTACCTTGACGGTAATTTCGCTGATATTGTTCCTGCGCACTCCGGATGGCGTTCAAGCGGCTTAATGGCGTCGACCGTACGCGACCGATTAAATAGCCGCCGGCAATTTAATCGGTGCGATATCTAGGGATGGCTGTGTCCGCCGGGCAGATAAAACACAGTGTAATAGTCGTGATCGAAATGGTCTCGCAATACGGGTGCCAGCTGTTGCACGGATATGGATTGCTGCGCTTGCGACAGATCTTTTTCGCGTATAATCAGATAAGTCGCCGAATCGATCGCGTCGATATCGGCGCTGTCATTGAGAAACTTCGGTTGTAAGTCGTAATTCAGATTCACCAGATATTTGATGGCAGCCGCATCTTTCCTCACTTTGAAAAATGCCACTTGACCGGGCTGTTGTTGCCGCAACGCCTCGACTTGTTGTACGAAAGTACGCGTATCGTGCATTTGCAATGCCATCGGTTCCAGCACTAGTAAATTGAGTACCCACACCGCGAGTACCGCGCTCAACAGCAGCCCGAGCGACTTATAGTTTTGCGGCGCGCGCCATTGCACGGCTACGGCGAACGCCTGGCAGATGCATAGCAGTGCGGCAATCAGCGCCAGCGGCAAGTGTACGGCCGCGGATTGTTTGTGCGAGTGATGGAATCCCACCCATACGCCGATCAGCGCCAGCACTGGCAATACTAATAACAGCTTTTCTAGGCACGCCTTGGCCCGTATCAGTACGCGTTGCGTATGGTGCTCTAAGCCTTCGCAAAATAAATAGCCGGCGAGTGCCGCTATAGCCGGAGTAATCGGCAACAAATAGCGAATTTTT
>DATIED010000711.1:0-3321 GCA_035455965.1 Spongiibacteraceae bacterium | reverse complement strand
CCAATTGCATATTTGCCAATGTGGTTTTATGGAATCGCTTTTTGCAAAGTTTCGATTACCGCTATCGTCGCATCTCGCTGAACCGTAAACAAATCAAACTGGAGGCCGATGGCAGTTATCGCATTGTCGTTGCGCATCGCGATCCGGGCTTGCCGAATTGGTTGAGCACTGAGGGGCGTCCCAACGGCACTGTGTACTGGCGCTTTTTATTGCCGGAGGGCGATATCGATGCACCGCGCACGCGCGTGGTAAATTTCGATGAATTGAAAACGCTCGGCTAGTCGATCACCACCTGCCATTGTGCGTTGTGGACTCGTTGTATGGAGTACGTCGATTATAGGTGGCGGGCTGGTTTTGCGTAGCGATTCCGCAGCGAGGTAGTCGGTCCGTGCAGTAGCTCTGTATAGTAGGAGGTATCGAAACTAAACTCATTTATGTAACTTTTATGACAATACCAGCACCCGATACCGGCGGTTTGATCTGTGGATTTATGTTGCAGCCGTACGGTGCGGCACTACCTGTTCAGTGGGATGCGGCAACGCGAGCGAGCGCGAGTTTCGCGCAACCGGTGTGGCTGCATTTCAATCTCGCCGATGCGCGCGCCTGTAATTGGATCGCCGCCTGCGAAGCAATACCGCTCGCCGCTCGCGAATTATTGCTCGATCACGATGCGCATGTGCGCCATGAATTGTTGGAGCGCGGCCTGGCGCTGGTGATCGGCGATTTGCATCACGATTTCAACGACGACCCGGAAGGCTTCGGCACGCTGCGTCTCTACATCGATAAAAATTTTGTCGTCACCGGTCGCCGCCATCCGCTCAAGGCGGTAGATCAATTACGCCTGGAAATGACCAATGGTCTCGCAGTGGCCACGACCACGGATTTATTCGGTCGCCTGATCGAAGAGCTGGCGGAAACCTTTCAGCGCGTGGTGAAAAATCTCAGCGATGTCGTCGACGATGCCGAGGATCAAATTCTCGCTGGCCGGGTGCACGATCAGGGCACCGAACTGGGACGCGTACGGCGCCTGTTGGCGCGCCTGCGCCGGCATATCACCGCCGAGCGCGATGTCCTGATCTACAGTGTGGCGCGCGCTCATCATTGGAGCGGCGGTGCCGATATCGCCGAAGTGCGGCAGGCGGTTGAACGCCTGGAGGGCATCGCGCAGGATCTCGAGTTGGTGCAGGAGCGCTCGCGTCTATTACAAGAAGAAATCGCCGGTCAACTGGGCGAAGCGACCAACCGCAATTTATATTTGTTGTCGATCATGACTACGGTGCTATTGCCGATTAATTTAATCACCGGCATCTTCGGCATGAATACCGGCGGCCTGCCGTGGTCGCAAGATGCTTCCGGTTTCTGGCGCGCGATGTTTTGTATGCTGGTCGGAGTTGCAGTAGCGTTGGGGTTTTTACATCGGAGGAGGATTCTGTAAGGTTGGTTATTGTGGTTGGCGGATAGCTTTCGGACTTTAAATATCCTTATAGCGATAAGCGGAGTCGGGGTTGCAGCAATATTACGAATCAATTATTGAGTTGTGTAGCATAGTTAAGTAGAAATGCGTCACTACCCGTGGGTTTTAAATGAAGAAGCCTAATGAAGCAGTATCAACATGGCTCATCACGGTAGTTGAGTTGTCCTCTAAAAAAACCTTACAACTATAATTTACGGATAAATAGGTGAGTAAAATGAAAAAATTAGCTTTAGCAACAGCCGTATCCGCCCTTATCGCCTCCCCATCGTTCGCAGCCTATACCGGTACCGCCACCTCGGGTACTGTGGCCAATCAGCAGGCAAGCATCGTTGTATCAGGCCCTGCGGCCACTAACGTATATTACGTCGATCCGGCCTCCGGCGCCGCCAGCAACTTGGCGACACCCGCCGTTCAATTGGTAAAAACCAGTAATTGGACCTTCGATTTTACGAACCTGGCCGCTGTATCCTTTACCGGTAATATTGTCTACGGTGACTACAGCACTCAAACCTCTGTACCCAGCTTGTCGATCGATGGCCGGCAAACCTTTACCGGAGTGACTCAATCATTTTCGGGTAGTGCCGTTTATAACGAATCGACTAATGTCTTGCTGTTCATTTGGCCAGCCGCATCCGGCAGTGGTGGCTCGGTGCAGACGCAGACAGCCTCCTCTTGCGTGAATGGCAACACCAGTCCTTCTGGTAATGTATGCGATACGTTCGCCGCGCTCACCCCGTCCTGGGAGGGTTTGAATCTGAGATTCGTATTCACCGAAGATCGGAGTTCATTTGCCGGCACAGTGACAGGTTTTGACACCAGCGGTTCTGGCGCGTCAAAAATTACGAACACTATCAACTGGCAAGTTGCAGCAGCCGCCCCGGCTGTCCCTGTGCCAGCGGCAGCCTGGCTGTTCGGCTCGGGCCTGCTCGGTTTGGCAACTGCTGCACGCCGTAAATCTAAAACTGTTTAATTTGGTTCGCGTAATGCGGCTCCTTCGAGGAGCCGTTTTTATTTCTGTGCAAAAAAATCAATGGCCGTTTTTTGCCATCTGCGCTTCAAACTTCTCCGGCGATCATGACGATACCGTGGCGTGTATTAATCCTTCATTAACAACGCACCAATAATCTGCGCTGCAGACAGTAAGGCGCATCTATCTGCGGAGGACGGTAACATGAGCCTGTGGTATAACTTCTCGGTCGCCGACCATGCCCAAGGTAGCGGGCTCTTTCGTTAACCGTAAATTTGAGCCTTTACCGTCATGGAAACTCATCGATGAAAGCCGCCGTTGTAGAAAATTTTCCGCATCCTCCACGCTACCGTGATTTCGACGAGCCCGTTGCGCAAACCGATGAAATCATGGTTAGCGTGCGCGCGGCGGCGCTCAGTCAGTTAGTGCGGATGCAGGCCAGTGGCAAACATTACAGCAGCGGTACGCCGCCGTTTGTGCCGGGCGTGGACGGCGTCGGCTATCTCGACGACGGCCGACGCGTGTATTTCGCGTTTCCGCGGGCGCCGGTCGGCGCGATGGCCGAGCGCGTCGCGGTAAAGTCCGCCTATACGGTGGTATTGCCGGATAGCGTCGATGATATAACCGCCGCCGCCATTGCGAATCCGGGAATGTCGTCGTGGGCCGCGCTGAGCGAGCGGATTGCGCTCAAGCGTGGCGAGGCCGTGTTGATCAATGGTGCGAATGGTACTTCCGGACGCTTGGCGATTCAGATTGCTAAACATCTCGGCGCGGGTCGCATTATTGCAACCGGTCGCAATCCCGCGAGTGCCACCGAATTGCAGGCGCTGGGCGCCGATGAGTTTATTTCGATCAACCAACCGAATGAAGATTTGATCGC
>DATIED010000710.1:0-6025 GCA_035455965.1 Spongiibacteraceae bacterium | reverse complement strand
TGGATCAAGCGCCTCGCGCTTTCCCTGTTGGCTTTCGTGCTGCTCGGCACCGGATCGACCTACCTATGGCTGCGCTCGATGGGTCTCTACCGCACCCCGATCTATGATACCCAGGCCCCGGATTTGCCGGAGCTGACTCGGCCCGCGGTGCTGGTCTTCTACAAGACCAACGGCTATATCCACACAGAAGCGATACCCGCGGTCAACGCACTTTTTCAGGACCTGGCGCGCGCGCACGGCTACTCTATTTATCTGACCGACAATGGCGCGGTTATCAATGCCAACGATCTGAAAAAATTCGATGCCGTGATCTGGAACAACAATACCGGCGATGTGCTGACCCACGACCAGCAACAGGCATTTCAAAGCTGGCTGGAGAACGGCGGCAGATGGCTGGGACTGCACGGCGCCAGCGGCGATCACTTCCGCTGGACCTGGTTTGTCGACGAAGTGATCGGCGCCAAATTCAATGCACACTCCATGACGCCACCACATCCGCGCGCGAAGCTGGTTCTCGAACAGCGCAGCCATCCCATACTGGCCGGACTTCCCGACTCTCTCTGGCTGACCGATGAGTTATACAGCTTCTCGACGCCGCCACGCGCAAAAGTTTCGGTATTGGCGACGCTCGACGAAAACACTTACATGGACGAGCAGGGATTATTCGCGGATAGCTTGCGGATGGGTGACCACCCCATCATCTGGTGGCGCAAGGTCGGAGACGGCATCGCGGTCTATTCGGGCATTGGACACCGCGCGGAAACCTACGCCATTCCTGAGTACCGACGCCTTCTCGACAACACTTTGCAATGGCTGATCGACGGAACAACGATCGACAGTGCATGTTGCAATGCCGCGCATACAATTGAACCGCGATAGCCTTGTAGCGCAACTCTTAATGCAGCCCATAATAGTGACCCGAACTGTTTGGACTCCGAAATGGCTGTGCAGTGTTCGGTGATACTGGGTTCCGGCACCTCGCGAACTTCAAGACGATGCCGCAAAGACCACGCTCGAACAATTTGAAATCATTCTGGCGGGGCGCTGACAGAGCGATCAAATGCTTTAGAGAATAGGGCACACTCAGAACCAAGCATTGATACGCTGGATTAGTGGAAAAATTGGCACTGCTATCACCTGGCAGTTACATAGCAGTGGCTTTTCCAGATCCATTTGTCGCCCCATTTATCAAGTCGCGAGGAACAGGTCAGATCACCATGCCAGACACATCATGAACGACCCATTCTGAAATCACCTGATAAACCCTATGCAGCCTGCGAGATGAACCGCGAAAATTAAGGTAAAACCTCCACCGCTGGTAAGTGATATTCGCCGCTCAATGCCGCCGCTTTCGGCTGATACAAACGTAGCGTTAAAAAGAATGGACCATCACCAACCGGTAACCAGTTGACATCAGTTTCGAGCGGCGCATTTTTTTGAAGACGGATCTCGATTGAACCATCGCTTTTATATTTTAAGTTAGGCGTGCGATCACCTAACGAATAGCGGTTAATCGAGTTAGGAATTAAATCGACCGTGCGCATATCGTAAGCGGTGAGCGACCAAAAAGCATCGACTGGCGGCAGAGAGCCGCGAGCAAATATCAGACGATACGCTTTTGCACCGGTAAGTATCTCGCCGGCCTGATCAAAACTTATAGAGGGATAGGCAGATTCTTCCGGCAAATTACCCAGAAAACCGTTGTACTCGGTAATTGCGCGCGACAAATAATTAAATCCATAAGCGCCATACAATTGACGTATAGGACTCCAACCTTTGTTAGCAGCGCCATAAGCCGCCTCGCTTAAAATACGTCGTCCATCGATGAGCGCGCGCTCAAATCCTTTGCGGGTTCCCGATGACAATCTTGCCGCATCAAATTGCACCTGCGGACCAATACCCACTAAATCAAATTGCGCCATCAATCCCTCTTCGCCGGGCACGCGCGGATTGTCCTGCAAAAATTCGTTGAGGTATTGAAAAAAATCGAGCGACGTCAATGAGGTTGCAGTAGGTAGCTTCGACTCCAAAGGCGAACTCTTTGCTTGCAAATCAGAAACCAACGGATGCATTTTGAACTGTGCAATTAATGCCTTGACCGCAGCAGTATCGTTCGCCCCGTTGACCAGAACGCGGCCCAATATATAACCCAGCTGCGTTTTCAAACGGATTAACTGCATACCCGCCGGCACATCGCCCTGCCACTCCGGGCCGGCAATTAAAATATGCTGTGCTTTTGTACCAGTGGTGCGCCGCCCGGTGTGTTGGACCTCTGAATAAAAGTCGGCATAGGTCAGTGCATAGTAGCGATCGTGAGTATCCGGTGCATCGATAACGACAGGCCCGTCGCGCAAATCAAGCCAGCCGGTGAAATATAGCGTGTCATTGTTTGGGCCGCGGCCAGCATACAAACCACCGGGCGCCGCTAACTTAGCCTGACTGAATAGTTGATTGATCGGCGCATAGACACCATGCGGATCGGCATTGGGTGTAGTCTGCGCCCGCATAACGCGGCCATAATCGACGGCCGGATAGCCGTATAAATACGCCTGCAAGCCTATGCTGTAAGCCAACTGCTCATCGCGAAAACTGCGCACCGCTTCGCTATCGGGGCGCTTCGATTGAGCATGCGTGACCGCGCTCAATAATCCGATTGTCAGCAACACAACGATTTGAAGCCTACCGGTCAGCGATTTCTTAGTACGCTTATTCTTAGGAAGATCTTTCAGTTGCATAGGCGACACCCTAGTGGTTCGTTGTGGAAATACTTGATGACAGACGTTGTGGCGCCCGTCAATTTCGGCCTACTTAAAGCTCTGACAAAAAAGTAGCAACCTCAAATAAAAGTCGCCCCGTCGCTGACACCAGCGGCAAGCGCCCTGCAACAGCAATTTAACGTACAGCGCACTTTAATTAAATTAAGGTACGCTGTACGCATAATACTGTCAACACCATGCGAGGCACCTATGACTGAGGCGAGAACAATAAAGCGGCGCGGGCGCCCCGCTATTCTTCAGCGTGATGAAATTGTGGCGGCAGCGCTGTCTTACGCGCGTGATAACGGTCTTGCAAACTTGTCGATGCGCGAGCTAGCTAGTCATATGCGCACGCCACCGATGTCGCTTTATGCACACATCAAAAATAAGGACGATTTATTGGTCGCGATGCTGGATGTGGTGTTAGCAAAATTAAAGCCTCCTGCAATCGTAAGAGGCGATACAAAAGCAGCGCTGAAACTCTACTTGCGGGCACTTCGCAAGGCGCTCAACACCCTGCCAGGCCTCTGTAATAGTGCAGTCGTAAACGGCAGCATGACGTCGCCGATGCTCGGCATTGTTAGCACACTACTGAAATTTCTGAGCGCGCTTGATCAACCATTGAAATTACGCGTTAATCATTGCCGCTTATTAGTGTGGACGGTATTGGGTTACTGTGCATCGGAGATAAGTGCGCGAACACAGCGCGACGATCCAGCGTACTCGAGCTTCTTTTCAACTATCGAAACATTGAATGCGGAGGAGCACGAGCACTTAATAGAAGCGCTACCTTTATTGGCAACGCCTCAGCCAGAAAAAGTATTCGAGTTAATGGTGGATTTCTTGGTAGAGGGCATCTGGGGCGATTCGACGCAATCATCCCACCTGAAAGTGAGCCCCCCGAAAAAATGAGTCATGAACCGCCCCCAGCCCCGTAGACATTGCGAAGCTTAAACTAAGGCAATCGGGGGGGGGGTATGAGTAGGTCAGCGATTTTTCGTTTTGCAGCTGTTTGATGCCGATGGGCTTTCATGGCGCGCGCAACGAAGCCCGTGGCATCTGTGAGCGAGGCCGCAACGATTTCACGACGATCATTGTTCGCATAAATCCGATAATCGATGAGCGACTCTTTGCAGAATTTGTTTACCAGGGCACTAGTGACCGCAATGACGACGAGAGCATCGGTCGCTCCTTGCGCAATCATGATCGATACTTTCGGTGCCGCCCGTATTGGGTCTTGATTGCTTGAGTAAGTCGTGTGCGTGTCGAATTGTTAGTTATCGCCCAAAAGTCCCATCTTGCAGTGGCAAAAATAGTTGCTAGCCTTGGCGCAATGAAGGATTTCTTTGTACTCACCGCTCATGTGCTCGCCATCCTCGTCAAATTGATGAGACCAGGTGGTGCACGATCGGTGATGGCCCATCGTGGCTCTCATTGATCGGCCAGACCAAAGATAGCCTTTGGGGTGTCGATTTTTTCCGGGGTGAATCGATTTTGTTGAAAAGCTATGTCGTCATAGTAGTGATGGATAACCTACGATGAGGGAGGTTCTGGAGAAGAGGCTGAAGGTAGGGGCGGCAGCGCCGAACCTCTTTTACGGCGCTGATATGACGTTGAGGATGGTTGGGACGGAAAGCCGCCCCCCTGCTATTCTGCAAGCTTCTTGTTCCTTGCCGAGGTTGAAGATCGTGACCGAGAAGCTGTTTGAAGCGGCGCTGGGTATTCCCGAGCCAAGGACCATGACTACGCCACCCTGGTTGCGGATGCGGAAAAGCGCGCGGTGATTTACGTGGACGAAGGCAACGATGCCGCCACGCTGGGCGCATTTGTCGGTAATTTGCGCGCCCATCATGGCAAACCCACCCAGATCGAATCGGCCAGCATTGATATGTGGCCGGCCTTCATCAGGGGGATGGAGGAGCAATTCCTGATCGCTGGAAAACTCGACTTCTCCAGGCTTAATCCCTATGTTTTTCAACCCACTTAACATTCAACAGAGCCCTTTTCTTTTATGTCGCAGTCTCATTCTTCTAGGCGTTTCCTGCATCTCCTTTCGACATTCTTGCTCTGTGGGATTCTTCTAGCTCTAGGAGCTTGCGGGTCGGGGTCCGGGATCGAGCCGACACCATCCTTATCCACAGACAGAACGGTTTCCATAGGCGGAACGGTCACGGGTTTGAACGGGACTGTCGTTGTGCAGAATAACGGAGGCGACGACCTGACGTTAACGACAGATGGAAGTTTTACTTTTCCGACGGCCTTGCCTGATGGATCAGCCTATGCGCTGACAGTGACCTTTCCCCCAAGATTCGGACCATGACGACAGTGAGATTTCCCGTTAATCTAAATCCGAGGGGGTCTCGCTATGAAGAAGAAACGTTTTACCGAAGAGCAAATTATTGCGGCGCTCAAAGAGCATGAAGGTGGCTCCAAGGTGGCCGATGTCTGTCGTCGACTAGGTATTGCCGAAGGCACGTTCTATCGCTGGAAATCGATCTACGGCGGCATGGAGGTGTCGGAGGCCAAGCGTCTGAAGGAGTTGGAGGCCGAGAACGGCAAGCTCAAACGGCTGCTGGCCGATGCCATGCTGGATGTCGCCGCGCTGAAGGAAGTCGTCTCAAAAAAGTGGTGACGCCTGCGGCGCGCAGACAGGTGGTTGCCTATTTAATTGCGGGCAATTACCGGAGCGAGCGGCAGGCCTGCCAGCTGATCGGTATGAGCCGGTCCGCTTATCGGTACCAGAGCGTTGAGCGCGACGATGGTGCGCTGCGCGATCGCTTAAAAGCGTTGGCGGCGCAGTATTCGCGTTACGGTTATTTGATGCTGCATGCGCTGTTGAAAGCTGAGGCACTGGTGATTAACAAGAAGCGAACGTATCGTCTGTATACCGAAGAAGGGTTGCAGGTGCGGACGAAGAAGCGGAAGAAATTGATTCGACCGCGCGTTCCGATGGCAGTCCCCGAGCGAACGAACGTACGCTGGTCCATGGATTTTGTGTCGGATCAATTGGCCAATGGCCGTCGATTTCGTGTGTTGAATATCGTGGATGATTTCAGTCGCGAGTGTGTAGGCCAACTGGTAGAGATTTCTATTGGAGGCCGGCCTGTGGCTCGTCATCTCGATCGTCTGGCGCAGACACGCGGCTTACCTAAAACCATTGTCTGCGACAACGGCACCGAATTTACCAGCAAGGCGATGTTTTTCTGGGCGAAGGAACACCGAGTGACGCTGCACTTTATTCAGCCAGGCAAACCCACCCAGAATGCATT
>DATIED010000709.1:0-10712 GCA_035455965.1 Spongiibacteraceae bacterium | reverse complement strand
GAGCCGGGATTTTATGGCCGTATCGATATCGGCGATTATCCACAGCCGCAAATGATTTATTCCAAGCCGGTGATTATCGAGCGCGGCCCGGTCGAGCGCGCCCCCATCTATTTGAACGTACCGCCCGGCTACTCCAGCCATTGGGATAAACACTGTCACGAATACAACGCCTGCGGCGAGCGCGTTTACTTCGTGAAGAACGATTGGTATCAGCACCAGTATGTGCCGCGCTACCAGGCACATCATCGCGACGAGCGCCACGATGACCATCGGGACGACCATAGAGACGAGCATCGCGATGACCACGACCACCGGAACGATCGCGACCACGACCATAAATAATAAGCAAACAGATCGCTAAGTAAAAACTCTGGCATCATATCCGTTCAGCGCCGCATCGATTCTGCGCTGAGCGGATAACAGAGAGGGTGCCGCCATGTTAAAAACCATTCATGCCTCGGCCGGTCACGCGCAGATTCAGGAATTGCTGTTGGAAGACGGCGCGCTGATTGTCGAAGATTTTCTTGAGCAGACTTTGCTACAGGCATTCAATGCCGAGATCGATGATCTCGTGCAGCAGCAGCCGGTCGATCGGGAGTTCATGAGTCCGGTCTACGATTTTTTCTTCGGCAAGAAGACGCGCCATCTGTCCGCGCTCGCCGCTCACTCGAAAATATTCCGCGAACAAATTCTGCTGCACCCCACTTATAAAGCACTATGCGATGCCATCCTGCTGCCGCGCTGCGCAAATTATCAGCTCAATTATTCGCATATTTTCGAGATCGGCCCAGAGGCTACCCGGCAGCTGTTTCACCGCGACGGCCTGTGCTGGCCGGAGTTGGCCACCCAGCCCTTTGAAATCGAAGTGGCATCGATCGTCGCGCTGACCGATTTCACCGCAGGTAACGGCGCGACGCTGGTGGTGCCCGGCAGTCATCGCTGGCCGTTGGATCGAGTGCCGAAAGCGGCGGAGGTTTTTCCATCCGTCATGTCGAAGGGCGCGGCGTTACTTTATCTCGGCTCGACGATGCACGCGGCCGGCGCCAACACCACCGCGCAGGAATGGCGGCGCGGCATGCACGTCAGTTATTGTTTAGGCTGGTTGCGCACCGAAGAAAATAATTACATCGCTACGCCGCTCGAGATGGTGCGCGAGTTCCCGCGCGACGTGCAGGCCCTGCTCGGTTATCGCGCGCACGATGCGGCGCCGACCGGCGGTTGTCTCGGTGTCTACGGGATGCTCGATCCGCTGGAATTATTAGCCGATGGCCGTTTGTAACTACCTGCGTACACAAATGCACGCAACAAATATCTGCACACAACAAACATCGTGCAATAAATATCAAGTAGCCCGAATTCTAAATGGAATGATGCGCACCCCGGCTAAGGCGCCGCATATATTCCACATTGGCGCCATAACTCGCCAGCTTCGCTTTTAACGTTGCCGTTTGCGGCACCGGCTGAAAACCATAGCGCTGCCAGTACACCTTCGAATCCTGCACCGCGACTAAGCTGGCGCAATTGAAATTCAATTCCGCGATCTGCGCGATAAAGCGCTCGACCAGCTTTCCGCCCGCCCCCACTTTACGCGCCGCGGGCGCTATCGCCATATCGTGCAAATACAACGAATCCGGCTGCGCCGGCAAATCGCAGGTCGCGGCATTCAATAACGGTGGATTCTCAAAAGACCACGGCACCGCGATCAGATAGCCGATGACGTCTTCTCGCATACAAGCGACATGGCAGGTGGTCGGCGACGCGTGCAGCTTTGCCCGCAGCGATTGCTCGGATTCGGGCACCAGTTCGGTATAACACAGCGCCTGAATCGCCAGGATCGATGGGAAATCGGCAGTTTCCATCAGACGGATCGTCGGCAAACTATTCATGAAGAGATTGTCCGCGTTGAGTAGACGATTAATTGCGGGGACATTGCGCAATTATGCCGTCCACTTAACGCGGGCACAAACTAAATCATTGCCCCCTCAACAAGCACTCGATGAACATCGATAGCCCGTCAGTCCTGCTTGATACCCTCGACCTGAATACGCAAATGGACCTTGCCGGCGTCGCCCTCGCCATACTTGCTCATTTTCATGCCGAACTCGGACCAGTTGAGATCAGCCTCCGCATCGGCGCCGCAGATTTCCTTCTTCAGTACCGGATGGGCAATGCAGTTGAAGCTATTGATCGAGAGCCTGACCGGCTGCTTCACGCCCATGACGGTGATTTCGCCGTCGACCGCGCTCGGCTTATCGCCGTTGAATTGCAGCTTGCCCTTATAAGTCGCGGTCGGGAATTTTTCGACATTGAAGAAATCGTCCGAGCGCGCCTTGTCGTCCATCGCCTGCAAACCAAAATTGATACTGGCGGGGTCGATGACAACATCGACACTGCCGGTCCTGGCTTCGCGATCGATAACTATGCTACCGCTGGTTTTATCGAATTTTCCGCGCCACACCGAAATCCCCATATGCGAAAACTCCAGGCTCGGGTAAGTATGCGTCGGATCGATCGCATACTTAACCCCACCCGCATTTACCGACCCGACTACTGCAACAGCCAACGCAGCGGTAAAAAATTTATTCCTCAGCATATTGTTTCCCCATCCAAGAATTCGCGAAGCCAGTCGCATCTATAATTTTCAAACGACTAAACCACCAACTATTAACTACTAACTACTAACCAACTGTCTTCTCACAATTGACCATCCACGGAATACCGAATCGATCGGTGAACGTACCGAACCGCACTGCCCAGAATGTTTCCTGCAATTCCATTTCTATCTTGCCGCCGACCGACAAAGCCTTATAGACACGCTCGGCTTCCGCAGGATCCTCGATACTGAGCGTCACCGACATACCCTGAGGTGCGCGATAGCCGTTCGCCATCGCATCGGAGCCCATTAATAATTTACCGTCGACAACCAGGCGCATGTGCATAATTTTATCCAGCGATGCAGCCGGCATTTTATCCGCCATCGGCGTATCTCGGCCGCGCACCGTGCCCTCAATTTTTCCGCCGAGGCATTTTTCGTAAAACTTAAACGCTTCTTCGCATTGGTCATTGAATATCAGATACGGATTTAGTTGCATGATAATCTCCTGATAGCACATAAAAAATTAACTCACACCGATCTCAGCGGAGCGGGATGCTGTAGGTCCTGCTGGGGACGTGAGCGCGCATGGATGCGCGCGCCCGAGCCTAACAGGATGTTTGTTGTAGGCGTTCCCCAGCAGGACCTACAGCATCGCGCCAACAATGAATACGGACTGAATTTTCCAGGCGCCCTCAACTTCAGCCAGTAAATTAAAACCGATTGCTGCACTTTAATCGCGACTTTAGGATGCGCCGCAGCATGCTGCTTTGTTGGCCGCTGCAGAATCGTATTTGTCATGATGGCGAACCCAATCCATAGTGCCGGCTTCAGCGCGGCCCTTCGGTGTCAGATCGAGATAGTGATGCGTACCGAGCAACATATCGCCGCCGCGTGCGTAAGCCGAATACGTGTGAAAAATTTCGCCGCGATCGTTTTTGTAAAACACGCTGACGCCGGGCCAGTCGCCATTGCCGCCTTCGCTGCTGGTAAAATTGTAATCGCGCCGGCCGGCAGCGATTTCGGCGGGCGAAGCCGAAACGTGATAGTCGTAATTAAAATCGCTGCCGAACGACGACACCCAATCGAATTGCCAGCCCATGCGCTGCTTAAACGGTTGCAACTCGCGCCACGGTGCGCGCGCAACCGCCAGCAAGGTGACATCATGGTGCGCGAGATGAAGATTGGCGCCATCGATATGATCGGCGAGAAACGAACAGCTTTTACAGCCCTCGCTCCAACCCGGTTCGAACATAAAATGGTAGACGATAAGCTGGCTGCGGCCGGCGAACAGATCGGCCAGCGTCTGCCGGCCGTGCGGTCCCTCGAAGTCATACGTTTTTTCTACTCTGACCCATGGCAGCGCGCGTCGCTCGGCCGCAAGTCGATCGCCGGCACGCGTATATTCTTTCTCTTTACGCAGCAGTTCGCGGCGCGCGGCCAACCATTCGTCGCGCGATACGATACCGTGTTCCCCGGAATCCGCGCTGAGTTGAGTATTGGGTTTCGTGCTTGCAGCCATGATAAACCTCCCTTTTAAAAGCCATTTTCCGGAAGAATTGCCCGTAAAAATCGTTAGTGATAGCAGTGGAAATGCTACGGGTACGCCGAATTTCCTTCCGTTACTACTTCGCGAATCGGCCGCACTTCGATAGAGCCGTAGCGCGCCGGCGGAATTTTTACCGCCAGTTGAATCGCTTCGTTTAAATCGCGCGCATCGAGCAAATAAAAGCCGGCCAGTTGTTCCTTGGTTTCCGCAAACGGCCCGTCGGTGGTGGTGACCTTGCCATTGCGCACGCGCACCGTGGTGGCGGTATCCACCGACTGCAGCGCCTCGCCGCCCAGCCAATGGCCGCTGGCGCGCAAACCGTCGCCGCAGTCGAGACACTCGTTGTTGAGCGCATCCCATTCGCTCTGCGACATGGCCTGCATGGATTTTTCTTCGAAGTACACCAAGCATAGATATTTCATAACAGTCTCCACTGAGCTAAGGAGCCTCTGATTAAGCCACGAAGCTCGCCATCTCGTATGCGGGCGGTGCTCGGAATGCTCACATACTGCGTGTATGCTCCGCCTCCTGCGCTCCGGCCGCATACGACCTGCCTTCGCTTGCCTAAGGCACCTACTGTTGGCGCGACCTAATCAGAGGCTCCTTAATGCTTAACGCTGGCTATTTTTCCGCAACCGCTTTCAGATCGGCCAGGCCGGTTTCAAAATCCTTGCCGACCATGCTGTCCATGTTAAAAAACACCTGCATTACTTTTGCCACATACGGCGACGGACCGCGCATGGTCCATGTGACCATAGTGCTGTTACCAGCAGGTTGCAGCGCGAACTCGACGGTATTGCGGGTGGCAAACGGTTTGACGAAATTTAAATTCAGCGCGAGTAGCGTGGGCGCCGTTGCGCGGGTAATTTCCATGCTGCCGACGCCACCCTGGCCATCGCTTTCCCATTGATACACTGCGCCGACGCCACTAGCCGGATCGCTGAAGGTACGCTGCATCGCCGGGTCCAGCTTTTCGTACGGCGACCATAAGCCCCAGCTGTGAAAATCGTTGAGCAGCGGAAATATCTTTTCCGGCGGCGCCTTGATAGCGATCGCACGTTGCACACTGAACGTATCGGGCTTGGTTGCGGCGAATACCAGCACCGCGACCACCGCCAGTGCGACGGCGATGAGAATTTTTTTGATCATTGTTGCTGCTCCCGTATCTATGCCGGTGCTACACCCATTGCGCCAACCGGTTAACTTTCACTTATTGTCGTTTGGCGAACTTGGAAATCGACAGCTGGCAGAAAATTTTTTAATCCCATCGAAACATCGAGCGCGCACGCGGGTCGCGCTAAAACCACCTGCAACTAGAACTACAACTCCAACTCCGCCAGCCGGCGCTCCAGGAAGCGCCGCTCCGGCTCCTGTTGCGTTAATGCCAGCGCCTGCCGATAAGCCGCCTCGGCCTCCGCCGCACGCCCGAGCCGACGGCATAAATCGGCGCGCGCCGAATGCGCCAGGTGATAATCCGCCAACTCGCCGCGCGCCAAAATTGCATCGATCAAGACCAGGCCGGCTGCGGGACCATCGCGCATCGCGATCGCCACCGCGCGGTTTAACTCGATCACCGGCGACGGATTGCTGGACCATAAGACTTCGTACAGGCCGGCGATCTCCGCCCAATCGGTAGCGGCAGCACTCGGCGCCTCGGCATGCACCGCAGCGATTGCCGCCTGCAGGGTATAGGGGCCGAAATTGCGCGCGGTGAGTGCGCGCAATGTCAGCTGTGAACCCTCGGCGATCTGCTCGCTGTTCCATAGCGAGCGATCCTGTTCGTCGAGCAAAATTAAATCGCCGTTCGCTGTGGTGCGCGCCGCGCTGCGCGACTCATGAATCAGCATCAGCGCCAGCAGTCCCATCGCCTCGCCTTCCTGTAGCCACGGCGGCAATAATTCGATCAGTAAACGCCCCAAACGAATCGCTTCGGCGACCAAGTTATTGCGCGTCAATGCTGCGCCGGTCGACGCCGAATAGCCTTCATTAAATACGAGATAAATAACGTGCAACACAGTGTCCAGACGCGCCGGCAATTCTTCGCGCGCCGGCACTTCGTAGGGAATATGTGCATCGCGAATCTTGGCTTTGGCGCGCACAATACGCTGCGCCACCGTGCTCGGGGTGCTGAGAAAGGCGCGCGCGATCTCTTCGGTGGTGAGGCCGCACACTTCGCGCAAAGTCAGCGCGATTTGCGCATCGCGCGCCAGACTCGGGTGGCAGCAGGTGAAGATCAGCCGCAGCTGATCGTCCTCGACGCTGTGCTCCGCGCTGTCGTACTGATGCTCATCGGCCTCCGCCTCGATATCAAGCTGGCGCGCGATCTCGTTTAAGGACGCATCGAAACGCGCGCGCCGCCGCAGTTGATCGATCGCTTTGAAGCGGCCGGCCGATACCAGCCAGGCTCGCGGGTTGTGCGGCAGGCCGGTCTGCGGCCACTGCTGTAGCGCGGCAGTAAATGCCTCGTGCAAAGCTTCCTCGGCCAATTCGAAATCGCCGAGCAGCCGAATCAGCGTCGCCAATACGCGGCGCGATTCCTGGCGATAAATCGTTTCCAGCCGCTGCTGCACACTTTGCTTTTGCACATTGGCTGTTTCTACGTTCGGAATTTCTATATCCGGAGTTGCGATTTCGCTCGGCGCCATGCTTAAACCAACGGGGGTTTGCTCGGAGAGCGCCTATTTAACGTCGAAAAGGCTGCTCTGAACAGAGCCAGATAAACGCGCCACACAGGCCACGGCGAATTTACCGGGAATTGTATTGAACTTGTATTTAACGACCTTATAAATGGTTGAGCACAGTGAAGCGGTCCGACTGCAGCACGACGTTAAATCCGTGCGAGGTTCCGACCCCTCTGTCGCTGCGCGACATCTCCCCCCTCTTTATTTCAACGAAAGGCATAGGGGCGACAAGTTTGTGCGCTGACTCGCCTCTCCTGCGTAGTGCTGAGCACAGCGAAGTAGTCCGGTCGCAGCACGACGCTAAATCCGTGCGAGGTTCCGACCCCTCTGTCGCTGCGCGACATCTCCCCCCTCTTTATTTCAACGAAAGGCATAGGGGCGACAAGTTTGTGCGCTGACTTGCCTCCGCGCAGTAATCCAACTCGCCTCCCCTGCGCAGCAAGGGCGTACTCTAACTCGCCTCCCCTGCGTCAGTAGGGGAGGTGCTGAGCGTAGCGAAGCGGAGGGGTCCGGTCGCAGCAGGACTCATGTTCCCTTGAAAAGCCGCCCGCGCGCCCAAATCTTATTTCAATGCTGAGCTGCCGGAGGAGTTATGGACGGGTTAGATTTTGTCGCACTGCAAGCCGATAGCCACGCGGAAGCACACGACTATATCGCTGAGAATTCACAATCGACTTACGCTGCGAACAACGCCGCCAACGACGACAATGATTTGCTCGACGCCTATTCGTCGGCGGTGACGCGCGCGGTCGCCAAAGTGCGGCCCGCCGTTGCCCATGTCGAAATCCGCCGCACTAAACAGCCACAAAAAGGTGGGCAACATCGGCAAAGCGACGGCACCGGCTCGGCGTTTTTAATCGCGCGCGATGGCTACGCACTCACCAATAGCCATGTCGCGCACGGCGCTAAAGAAATTGCCGTGAGCCTGCCAGACGGTCGCGTGTACGACGCGGTGCTGGTCGGCGACGATGCCGCCACCGATCTGGCGGTTATTCAATTGCAGGGCGAGGACTTTCCGTATGTGCGGCTCGGCTCTTCCGAGCGCACGCAAGTTGGCGAGATCGCCATCGCGATCGGTTCGCCGCTCGGCTTTCAACAGACCGTGACCAGCGGCATCGTCAGCGCGGTAGGCCGCTCGCTGAACACGTATCAAGGCGGCTTTATCGACGATGTCGTGCAAACCGATGCCGCATTAAATCCAGGCAATTCGGGCGGCCCGCTGATCAATGCGCGCGCCGAAGTGATCGGCGTCAACACCGCGGTACTGGCCTCGGCGCAGGGCTTATGTTTTGCCGTCGCTTCCGACACCGCGAACTTAATTGCCGGCTGGTTGATTCAACGCGGCCGCGTACCGCGCCTGACGATCGGCATCAGAGGTCAATCGGTCGACATTCCAACCCGCGTTGTGCGCTTCTTCGATCTGCCGCAGCGCACCGCCGTGCAAATTCACGACGTGCAAAGCGACGCCGCCGCCGCGCGCGCCGGCTTAGCCAGCGGCGACATTATCGTCGCCGTCAACGGCACGCCGCTGCCCAGCATCAATGCCTTGCTGCAGCAATTGGTCGGCCACTACAACGAGCGCGTGTTAACGCTCGATGTTTTGCGCAGAAATGGCCGCCAGATGCAGAAATTAACTATCGATGTGCGGGCGATACCGAGGTGATATTTAAGGAGCCGCACATTGGTCTGCGGCTAATCGTTCAGGCCCTTGCCGTCGAGAATTCTCTGCGTGCACTTTTCAATTCTCGATTCGCGAGTCGCGACTTGTTTGGCGGCGGAAAAGTACAGCAGATAGGCCCGCTGCCGCCCTGGGGTCAGCGCCTCGAAAGCGACCTTCAGGGATTTGCTTTTATCTAATTTGTTTTGAAACTCCGCCGGCATGGCGAATTCCGCCGTCTTTTTGAAACTCACCTCCAAACCGGCTTTTTCCACTGCGATCGCTTCACGGATATAAGCTTTCACGGTGGCTTTCATCTTCACTATTTCCTGTACATTGGTAAAGCGAAGCTGGCGCGCCGCCTGCACATTTTCGGTCTGTTGAACCAGCACTCCTTTGGCATCCTTCAACAAGGCACCTTTGATAAACAGCAGCGCACAGTATTCTTTGAAGCCGTGGATTAAAACGACGTTCCCTTCCTGAAACGTGTAGCAGGGTTTTCCCCACTTCAACTCTTCAGTCAGCGGACAGTCGAGCGCGATCGCTCTCAATTGCGAAAATTCTTCCCGCCACTTTTTGGCGTTGCTAAAAAAGAAATCAACCTCGGGATTCTTTTTACTCACGGTATCGCGCAGCCCTTATTATCTACCTGAAAATCGCGCCAACATCGCATTGTGTCAGCGCTTCTTAGTTGACAGCAAAAGTAACCGCACGACAGCGATCTGTCCAGCATCAACCGCTTAATGGCTCTGCGGATACAACGCCAGCGCGCCTAAATGCGTTCGAGAGTCGCCCGGTCGAGGCGGCCACCGAAATACTTTCGCAACGCGGTATTAAATAATTCGTTATCCAGTGTAGCGGCGGCGAACAAGGTCATCGACGAATGAAACTTCATGGCGTCGATCTCGCCGAATATTTGTTGCGCGGTGCGATTTTCGATGCCATTCGCCAGTTCGGTGCACTCGCGCAGACGCGCGCCGAGCAATGGCTGCTCGATATACGCCGCGGCTTCGGCGAGTCCTGCGAGCGCGTAGCGGCGCGCCGTCGCACTCTGTCCTAAACCGGCGATCTGCGGAAAGATAAACCACATCCAGTGCGTTGTTTTATATCCAGCGCGCAATTCGGCGCAGACCTGTTTATATAGCGGCTGTTGCGCATCGATAAAACGCTGCAGATTGTAAGGGTCTTGCATCGCCGTACTCCCACGTTGTCCGGGCGTTTACGCCCCACTGTCAACACAATGTTACACATTGCACGGGCGCGTCAATCGCTGTCAATCGACGCCGATAGCTTGTAATATTTCGCCACTTTCACACGCGCAATCAAGCGTTACAGCCCTGCGCACCCCATAGAAAAATTTGAGGTACTGTTATGAACGAGCCGGTTTTACTGCTGGAAAAACGCGACTCGGTCGCGATTATCACTTTGAACCGACCGCATGCGATGAATGCAATCTCGTTTGAACTACGCACGGCCATCGCCACTACCTTTCGACAACTGCAGGCGGATGACGATGTCGCCGCAGCGATTATCACCGGCAACGGCCGCGCATTTTGCGCCGGTCTCGATTTAAAAGAGCTGAGTGCGGGCGGCAGCGTCGAGAGTATCGAATACGAAGATACCGTGCCGGCGATACTGGCTTTCGACCGCCCCATTATCGGCGCCATCAACGGCGTCGCCGCTACCGGCGGTTTCGAACTGGCGCTGATGTGCGATATGTTGATCGCTTCGACGCAGGCGCGCTTTTCCGATACGCATGCACGGCTCGGCATCGTGCCGGGCTGGGGCTTATCGCAACGCCTGGCGCGCCTGATCGGCGCCAATCGTGCGCGCGAATTACATTTCACCGGCAATTATCTGTCCGCCGAAAAAGCCGAAGCGTGGGGCCTGGTCAGCCGCCTGGTGGCGCCGGAAGAATTGCTGCCCACCTGTTTATCGCTGGCGAGCGATATGGTCGGCTGCAACCGCGCCGCGCTCAAGGCGATGAAGCAAGTGGTCAACGAAGGCCTGGGCATGAGTTTGGCGGAGGGTTTGAAATTTGAAAAGCTGACCGCGCATTACGCCAACAAAAGTATTACCAAAAACGATATCGGTGCGCGCCGCGAGCAAGTAATCAGCCGTGGTAGCTCGCAGACAAACGATTCGCAGACCAAAGAAAATTCATAGCGATTGCGCCGACTGGCTACCGCTCCAAGACCAGGCCGCTGACGAACTCGCGCGACTGTCGCGTCA
>DATIED010000708.1:0-10082 GCA_035455965.1 Spongiibacteraceae bacterium | reverse complement strand
CGCGCATAGCTCGCGGTTAAAATTTCCCACTGATGTCCGTCCGGCTCATTCCAATAAACCATTCTGCCGCCATAATCCGTGTTGATTTTATTATCGATCGGACCGTGCACCGCGCTGCGATACGGAATTTCCGCCGCTTGCAGGCGCGCCAGAATTTGCTCGAACTCTAGGTCATCGACGCGAAAGCAGAAATGCTCGATCGGAAACGGTTCATCGGTTTGAATGAAATCGAGCGTCAAACCGTCGTTGATATAAACGGCGAAGAAGGGACCGGCGCGTGCCGGACCGCAATCGACGCCGAGTAAATCCGCCAGGCGTCGCGCCGAATCGTCCCGGCTATGCGACGACACGATAACGTGATCGAGTTGTATCGTCATGCTGATGCCTCCCGTTCGTCGAATGGCTATCCGCTGCTATTGTCGAGCTGCGCGATTGCATTGCACAAGATTATCCGCCGCGCGCTAAATTAATGGCAACGCTGTTTGTATGCATTCGGCTGATGAGTTGCTGCCGCTGGCGGGCAATAAAAAAGCGGAGCCGTTGGGCTCCGCCTTTTTAGATCGATATTCGCGATCGGCTTTTAACGTTCATACTCGACCGGCATTGCCGATAAATCTTCGATACGAACTAACGTTTCTCAATTACATCGGCTTTCATGACGGCGATCACGCGTCGATTTTGCGCGCGGCCGGCAGCGGTTGCGTTGCTGGCGATCGGATCGCTCTCCGCATAACCGATTGCAGTCAGGCGATTGGCTTCGATGCCGTAGCGATTGATCAGCATATCGCGCACCGCATCCGCGCGGCGTTGCGACAGCTTCGCATTGTGTGCGTGCGAGCCGGTGGTGTCGGTATAGCCGGCGACCTCCGCTTTTACATTGCCGTAATGTTTGAGGAATTTCGCCGCTTTCTCGACCTCGCCGATATACGCTTCAGTGATCTCGGCTTTATCGGTGGCAAAGTTGATATCGAGGCGTATCGCTTCGGTTTTATGCAACGCAAATTCGCAACCGGTGGCATCGACTTCATGGCCGCGCGGTGTGTTCGGACATTTATCGATAGCGTCGGGAACGCCGTCGCCATCGCTATCCAGGGGTGCCGGCGGCGGTGTGATTACCGCTGGTGCCGGTGCAGGCGTCGCTGCCGGCTTGGTTGCGCCGCCGAATGCCAGACTAAAACCGACCGTTGCTATGCCGTGCGTTTGGCTGGTATCCAGTTCGTGAATCGCGCCGATCTCCGGTCGTATCGAAAAGTTTTCAGTGACGTGAAAGCGCGCGCCGATGCCGGCGTCGATATCGGTGTTTTGATCGTTCGGGCCGCCGGAATAATTGTAGCGATCGTGTCCCACGCCGATTTTTGCATAGGGATCGACAAAACTGTTGCCGCCGAAATGAAACAGGCCATCCAGCGACAGGCGATCGTAGCCGACATCGCTTTCGGAGGGACGTACGTCCATATTGTTGTACGAACGCGTGTAATTCAGTTCGGTGCCCCAATGATCGGAGAATTGATATTCGGCGCCCAGGCCAAAAACACCATTGGTGTTGTTGGCACCGACGTGGCGGCTCGAATCGAATTGTTGGATGCCGACATTAGGTGTAATGATTAATTGCCCGGAGTCAGCCAGTGTCGCTAACGGCGCGCCAGCCAGTGCGATAGTTAGAGTGCTGGTTAGCGTGGTGGTAAGTACCGTTGCAATTGTCTTTACTCGCATGATTTTTTTCCTTCTTCGTTTAAATAAGTTCGCATCGATTTCGAAAACTTCTGCATTGATGCGAAATTGACCAGTCGGCATAGAAAATGACCAGCTGGTATGACAAAGCGCATAAATAATGCGACGCATGCCATTAGCGCAGTATAAGAAGGGATTCTGAATATCAACTGAATGGGAATATCGACTGGAATGGGAGTGTGGCTCAAGCGAGAAGGCGAGCCGAATAAATACAGGTGCAACGATGGGGTTTTATTTTTTTTATCGTAGCGATATTAATGCCGGCCCATCGGATGCCGATAAGCCTTCGCGGCAGTGCTGCATAAAAATAAATACGTGTAAGCCCGCTATCGACATAAGCGTCGGCAGCGGACAGGTGGATAGCTTAGAGGGATGAAACTGAGTCGCCACTGAACGACGGGGCGGAATATCGCGATAACGCACGGGTGCCGCGATTGCGGCACAGTGGCATTTTTTTGCGCGATGGGCGATCAGGTGGTAGTCGCAGTCTGCGTTTGTTCGGCGTGAATGCGGCGATAGACTTCTTCGCGATGCACGGAAATATTTTCCGGTGCGGCGATTCCCAGTCGCACCTGATCGCCGGATATCTTCAACACCGTAACGCGAATATTGTCGCCGATAATCAGTGCTTCGCCTGTGTTTCGTGACAAGACCAACATAGTGTTTCTCCTGGTAGCGCTTCCCTTGTTGCCGTCAGTGTGTCCCAATCGCGCCGGCTGGCAATGGCACAAAAGGCTATCCCGGCGTCTGAACGCGCGGCAGGGCAGGTGTTTATTCCTGGCGGGTCTGGCGCATTGGGCGATGCCCGGTTAGAGCCGCGCCGCTACTGGCGGGGCTTGTATTTCCGGGTTGAACTGCGCATTATCCCGCAAACGGACCGCATCCATTGCGCGCAGCGCAAATCGCCATCGGACAGGCTTTATGAACAATACGCTCCCGCCCTCTGTCGCCGCTTTTTTCCCCGATGTCGAGCCTGTTTGGCCAAGCTCAATGAAAGCCGGCAAGCCTTTAAGCAACATCGATCAGATTTCTCTGGTGGTATCCGACATCGATGCAGCCATCGAATATTTTGGCGCCGCCTTCGGCTGGGGGCCGTTCTATATCGTGCCGTTTAAGGGGCGCTCCGGTCGCTACGGCGAAGGCGATGAGTACGCGCTGAAGATGGCGTTTACGCTGGTCGGTACGCTGGAGATCGAACTGCTGGAGGTGCTCGAAGGCGACACCGTGCATCGTCGCCATTTAGCGGCCAGGGGCGAGGGTGTATTTCAATTGAGAGTCAAAACGGAGCATTTGGAAGAGGATTTACAGGCGCTGGCCAGGCAGAATATCAAACCCGAATGGGATGCGTGGGTGGGCGATACGCTGGTGAATGCCTGTGTAGATAGTCATCGACGCTTCGGCCTGCGCATCGAGCTGATTCGCGCGACGGAATTGCTGCATTCGACCTTGCGGGCAACCCAGGCCGCTGCGGCCGCAAAGGCCGGCGGGCAATAGTCGTGGGCAGTGCTTGCAACTCGCAGGCGTACACGTAATTATTGCGGCGCCGATGACGAGGCCGCCATGGTTAACGAACTCTATATAGCTATAGCAGGAACGATAAAACAACAACGATAAGGCGACGGCGGCGACAAAAACTATCTCAGGGAAAAGGAGGGCGATCATGGATAATTCGCGCACAGGGAATAAAGTTAACAGAAAAGACGGCGGCTTATTTTCGTCGCAGGAAGCCGTTGTACATTCATCGGAGGGAACGTATTCGGCCACTCTGTTCGAAATACGTTGTCATCAGGAATTGGCGAAGGCACGCGACCTGCCCGAGCTGATGCAGAAAATTCGCGATTTCGTGGTGCGACTCGGCTTCACCGATTTTTCTTTTGGCCGCATGGCCAGCAAAAACCCTTCCGCAGCGATGGTGCTGATGACCACGCCGCGCAGCATAACCGATCACTATCGGCACGAAAATGTATGGCAGCACGATTTAGTGCTGCAGCACTCCGCGCTGTGCGAAGAGCCGGTATTTCAATCGGATATCGACAACTACGTGGCGAATGCGCCATTCAAAACGGAAGCCATTCTGTCCAATCGCGAAACGCGCGCGATGGTGAGAGGTCATGGTTTTTTCGAATATTATGCGGTGCCGATTAAAAGCACCAACGGCAATGGCAACGTGTTGTTGGCAGTAACCGCCAAGCATATGGGAGTTGCGCAGTTCCGTTGCCTGGTCGAAAAAAATATCGCTGCGTTTCATATTCTGGCCAAATCGATCGATTACATCAGCGTCAAAAAATTTCCCGAATTCTTTTTGGATGTCAGCGAAAGCCGCACGATTCTGATCACGCCGAAGCCGCTGCTTTTGCTGAGCACGATGGCCAAGGAAAATTTATCGCTATACGACGCCGCGAAAAAGCTGCGCATAGGCAGAAGCACAGCCAATAAACATATCGCCGCCGCGCGCGAAGCGTTCAATGCGAAAACCAATGTATCGGCAGTTTATCGCGCACTGCAGGAGGGATTTATCGATTAGCCGTTAGCGCCTGCAGAATGTTGCGGGTGACGATGGGCTGAAACTTATAATAATTAATGGGAGTAGATCATGTCGGCGACAGTGCGGTTGGACAGGGCTCGGCCAGGAATTACGTTAATATCCGCAGAAGTACAAAAAAATCCGTTTCCGCTGTATTCGACACTGCGCGATCGATACCCCGTTTGCCAGGTGGACCCCGACGGCATGTGGGTGATAACCCGCTACGACGATGTGCAGTTTGCGCTGAAGAATCCGCAGATTTTTTCCTCCAGGGCGTTCAGTACCATCCATCAACCCGAGTGGTTGCGCAAAGACTGCCGACGCAATTATTTTATTCTTTCGCAAGATCCGCCCGAGCATACCCAAAATCGCTCGCTGATAAACAAGGCCTTTGTACATCGTGTCATCGACGCGCTGCTGCCACTCATGCGGGATAAGGCGCGCGCGCTGGTGGCGGCGCTGACGGTGGCCGGCGATGTGGACTTCATCAAGGCGTTTGCCGATCCGTATGTTGCGTCGATTCTCAGTCATATCACCGGCACCGGCGAAGCCCGGAGCGCGGACGACATCCGCCACCTGATAGGACTCGCCCAAGTGATAACACCGGCGCGCCCCAGCGACAGTCATGTAGCGGCGCTGGAAGATGCGATCGGTCGACAACGGGCGTGTTTTACCGCGGCCATTCAGGATCGACGCCGGCATCCGCAGCGCGATCTGTTGAGCGAGCTGATCGGCATTGAAGTCGACTCTGAAACGCTCGCGCTGCTCGACGATGAAATGCTGATCAGTCTGTTGGATTTACTGGTTAACGCTGGCTTTGAGACCACGAGTAGCGTGCTGGTCAATGCCGTCATTCAATTTGCGCGTCAGCCCGGCCTGATGCAAACGTTACAGGCAGACCCGGCACTTATCCCGGCTTTTCTCGAAGAGCTGTTGCGCTACGATCCGCCGACCCATGCGCTATTGCGGCAGGCGACGCAGCCGGTGACTTTGGCCGGCGTAACCATTCCCGAGGATGCTCTGATCCTGGTTTTATTGGCGGCCGCGAATCGCGATCCGGCTCATTTCAGCGATCCCGATGCATTTATCATGGGCCGCAAAAATATCAAAGAGCATGTGGCTTTTGGCTACGGTCCGCACGCTTGCATCGGCGCCGCGCTGGCGCGTCTGGAAATTACCGTGGCGCTGGAAGAGTTGGTAAAAAATTTCAGCGCTGTCGCTTGTCCGGCCGACGACGAGCTGCCGTGGGCAGGCGCATTGCTGGTGCACGTGGTGACTGAATTGCCGGTGCGGTTCCGCCGCTAGCGCGCACTCGCTGTGGCGCCACAACACTACTGTTAGACAGCCGCCGGTATTTTGCATCGCCGCAAATTGTGCGCGAAGATGCTCCAACCGTTCATGCAAAAGGCCAATAACATGAGTTTGCCGGAATCGATGGTCGAGGTGGAGATTACTGCGCCCGGCGGCCCCGAAGTGCTCAAGACGCGCAGCGTATCGCTGCCGCGCCCGGCGCCCGGGGAATTGCTGATTCGCGTGTTGGCGGCCGGTGTTAATCGCCCCGATGTACTGCAACGATCCGGCAAATATCCATTGCCGCCGGGAGCGAATCCCATTCCGGGTCTGGAGATCGCGGGCGAGATCGTCGCGGTCGGTGCCGATGCGCGCGGATTTGTTGTCGGCGAGCGAGTGTGTGCACTGACCAACGGCGGCGGTTACGCCGAATATTGTGTCGTACCCGCCGGGCAGACGCTGCCGATTCCCGCCGGCATGGATGCGCTGCACGCGGCGGCAATTCCCGAGACGTTCTTTACCGTGTGGGCCAATCTATTTGAGCTGGGTGGGGCGCGCGCCGGCGATCGCGTGTTGATTCACGGCGGCACCAGCGGTATTGGCACCACGGCCCTGATGTTATGTCGCGAGCGCGGCATACAGGCTTTCGCCACCGCCGGCAGCGCCGAGAAATGCGCGGCGATAGGTACGCTTGGCGCCGAGGCCATCAATTATCGCGACGAGAATTTCGCCGATGTTATTCGCGCGCGCACCAATAATCGCGGCGTGGATATTATTCTCGACATCATGGGCGCTGCGTACTTCGAGCGCAATTTGCAGGCGCTGGCGCAGGGCGGCCGACTGATTATCATCGGCCTGCTCGGCGGTGCGGTCGCGGACAACATCAATCTGGCGGCCATCATGGCCAGGCGCGCGACGCTTACCGGCTCGATGATGCGGTCGCGCACGGCGGCGGAAAAAGCCACCATCGCCACGGCGTTGTTCGAGCAGGTATGGCCGGCGCTGGCGGCCGGGCGTTGTCTGCCCATTATCGATAAAGTGTTTCCGCTCGCCGAGGCCGCTGCGGCGCAGCGCCGCATGGAGGCGGGCGAGCATATCGGAAAAATCGTGCTCAACGTTGCGCAGTAGCCGCAGAGCCGCGTTGGTTTAATGGCCGTTGTGGTTCAATATGCCGATGTTCAATATAACGAGCGTTCGATAAAGCAGCACCACTCAAATAACATCTATGAGGAAGTTGCGTATGCGCCTTGAAGACGAAGATGAAAGTCGGAATGTCGAGGACCGTCGCGGCGGCGGTATGGGCGGCGCGCGCGGTCTCGGTATCGGCACCGTCGCCATCGCGCTGATCGCGAGTTATTTTCTCGGCATCGATCCGCGCACGCTGCTCGGCGTGGCGGAGACCATGCAGGGTGGCCAGCAGAGCACGCAGTCGCAGCCGCTCGATCCCGCCAGCGATCCGGATGCGAAATTAAAATCCGAAGTCAGCAAGGTGCTGCACAAAACCGAAACCACCTGGAGCGAAATTTTTCAGCAGTCCGGCGGCCAATATAGCGCGCCGGTGCTGGTGTTGTATCGCGGCCAGACGCAAACCGCGTGCGGCGCGGGGCAGGCGGCGATGGGGCCGTTTTATTGTCCGGGCGATCAAAAGGTTTATCTCGATCTGGGGTTCTTTCAAGAGATGGATGCGCGCTTCAAAGCCGGCGGCGATTTCGCGCGCGCCTATGTGGTCGCGCACGAGATCGGTCATCACGTGCAAAACCTGCTCGGCATTTCCAAGAAGACCGCAGCACTGCGTAGCCACATGAGCGAGACCCAGTACAACCAGGTTTCGGTGCGCGTGGAATTGCAGGCGGATTGTCTGGCCGGCGTATGGGCGGAACATGCCAATCGCGCGAAGCCGTTTCTCGATCCGCAGGATGTCGACGAAGCGTTGCGCGCGGCAAATGCCATCGGCGACGACATGCTGCAAAAGCAGGCGCGCGGCGTGGTAGTGCCGGACTCGTTTACGCACGGCAGTTCGGCGCAGCGCATGCGCTGGTTCAAAACCGGCTTCGATAACGGCAATATCAAGGATTGCGATACGTTTAAGGCGAGCGAGTTGTAGATTGTTGTTAGTTGTTAGTAGGTAGCGCGGCGCTTTATGAGAAATATCGGCCGCTCGCAAAAGTAAAATTAATGCGAGAGACCGATATCGGAAGCCGCTGCGTTATTTCGCTTTAGCGCGGCGGCGCATCGCACCTAATAAACCCAGCCCCGACAGCATCATCGGCAAAGTTGCCGGCAACGGTACCGGCGCAACTTTGACGTTGGTGTAAGTGCCGTCGAAGCTATAGGTCGTGGTCAGGCCATTGATGGTGGTGTGATCCATCAGCATCAGGAAGGCGACATTGGTGATGTCGTTGCCGAGGAAGCGGAACGCGTAATCGGGCGAAGTGGCACTCGAGTAGCCGAGCACGGTCAATGTCGAGCCGCTGTCGATCGTACCGAGACCATTAAACGTAATCGAGCTCGCACCCAGATCGATCGACGAATTGCCTTGTACCGACAAGCTCGCAAATGTTTCGCCGTTGGCACCGCCGGCATTGGCGAGGCGTAATTCCCCACCTTTAAGCACCAGCGCGCTGTTGGCCGAGATGAGATTGCGGCCATCGAGTGTCAGGATGCCGCCGCTGATGATCGTGCTGCCGCTGTAAACGCTGGTGCCCGATAGCGTTGCGTTGCCGCTCTTGAGTTCCACGCTATCGAAATTGGCGATCGAGCCGGTGTACGCAAAATTATTGCCGGCACCGAGTTCCATCGTCATCGTATTGTGACCGCCGGTGCCACCATCGATTTTGCCTTTTACCGTAGCAGCGCCGCCGCTGATTTTTAACGTGTTGTTGCCGGCGCCCATGTCGATCGCTTTGCCGCTGCTCGAACCGTCGATAGTGCCGGCATTGTTGATGGTGTCGTTGTCGAGCCCGGTGCGAATCGCCGCGTTGGCAGTGCCGCCACCCTGGACCGTTGCGCCCGCATTGTTGTTGATGGTGACGGTGAAGCCGCTGTGCGCGCCATCGACGGCGATGGCGGAATCGCTGCTGCCGCGAATCGTGCCGCCGCTTTGGTTCGTGACCGTGGTGTTGGCGTAAATCCCTTCGCGCGTGCCGGCCAGTGCGCCGCTGGTGATATCGACACCGGCCAGCGAAATACCGCGACCGACGGCGTTGGTATTGCCGGGGGTGACCAGGCCCTCGATGGTGCCGGAGTTGGTGATGGTGCCGCCACCGATAGTGATGCCTTCGCTGTATGCCACGCCGCTGGCCGGCGGGTTGTACGCGTTGACCGAGCGAATCAAGCCGGTGTTGGTAATGTTCGCGACACCGTCGATATCGACGCCATCGCCGTCGCCGCTGACGCCGTTGCCGATGATCGAGCCGTTGTTGATTACGGTTGCGGTTTGTTTCGCGTTGAAGCCATCGAGATTGATACCCGCACCGTTATCGCCGCGAATCACGCCGCCCGGATTGTTGGTGATGCTGGTGGTGAAGTTGACGGTGTTATCGATCGCACCGCCGGTGATGCCGTGCCGTCCGCCCTGAATCGTACCGGTATTGGTTATTTGCGCGCCGGAGTTGTTCTGCACATCGACAGCGTCGCTGCTGTTGCCGGTGGTCGTGACCGATAAAATAGTGCCGGCGTTGTTAACGACACCGTTGACGCCGGTGCGCACCGCGTCCGCCTCGGTAGCCTTGAGCAGGCCGCCGGCGTAATTATTGACGGTGTTCGCGCCGCTGAGAATCGCATTAAAGTCCACTGCCTGCGCACCGCCCGCCGAAGCGTTCAGCGAAATCATCGAACCGTAGTTATTCAGCGTCACGCTGGCGGGCGATACGTTCATCTGAATGACATCGGCATCCGCACTCTGCATCAAGGCCGCCGAATTAGTACTGCTGCCGTTGTTGATAACCAGATTGGTCACGCCGGTGTTGTCGCGAATCGCGCGGCCGGTGCCGGTCTGCTTGATGGTGCCGAGGTTGGTCAGGGTGGCGTTGCTGCCGGAAATAGTCACCGCGGTGGTGCTGCCGCTAACCGACAGCGTCTTGCCGGCATTCACGGTTCCCGTTTGTCCCGAGCCCGAACCCAATGTCTGCGCGCTGCTGGAGTCGGCGCTGAGCGTAAAGTTGGTGGCATATGCCGAGCCGATGCTGAATGGAAAAGCGGCGGCCATCAATAAAGTGATCGAACGGGCTTTTTTGAAGTGTTTAGGCATTACTTGGGATGTTGTCATATTTTATTTCTCGGCGAGTAAATAGGCGGGCGGCTGCGGCTTATGTGCTCATCGCGCGCATTGATCGATGCGGAGATAAGTAGGCCGGTTGGCGCTGAATATGCCGATTTATTGTGAAGAAAATATGACGTTTTATTTCAGCAGGGCGATCTAACACTGAGATACAAATCTTGTTGCGTTACAAGGCTTCAAGAGCATCTGACAAAATGAACCCGCACTGCTCGCGACGAAGCGGGATGCTGCAGGTCCTTCTGGGGACGTGAGCGCGCA
>DATIED010000707.1:0-6283 GCA_035455965.1 Spongiibacteraceae bacterium | reverse complement strand
AGTTTGTCCGCTAAGAATTCCAGGGTCGTTGTAGTTGTCGGTATCGCTGTAGTTGCCATTGCAGGCTCCGCCATTTTAAAAAATAGAATCGCTCGCCGAACTCGATAATCTGCGAGCGCGCAATCATTCTTTATGAACGATTGCGTGCTCGTGACCGATTCGGGATGTTGGCCTATTCCCTACCCCGTTTTAAGCCGCAGGCAGCGCCGGACTTAATAATTGTCCCGGTAACGCGCCGGTGAATTTACCGTTTTCGAAGGTGGCCTCGCCGTTCACCAGCGTCAGCCGCATCGGCGCGGCATCGCGAGTCCAGCGCCAGATCTTGCCGCCGAATCCATCCGGTACGTCGTATACCTTCTTGATGTCCTGGTACTGGATTTCATCGAGATCGAACACCGCGATATCGGCGCGTTTTCCGACCTTGAGTTCGCCGCGATCCTGCAGATTGAAATAGTTGGCCAGTTTGCCGGTCATTACATGTACGGCTTCTTCGATGCTCAACGCGCCGAGCTGCTTCACGTACTTGGTGAACAGCAACATATTTTCACCGCCGCCGCACAACATCTGGCCATGTGCCGGCGCGTCGTTGATATTGCCAACGGTGTTGCCGTCCTTCAACAGCTTGATAGTCATCTCCTCGTCGATCGGGAACGGCGGCATATGCACGGTGGAATCGAGGCCATTGGCCAGCAGCCATTCGGCCATTGCGTCGGAAGGATGCACGCCGCCGAGTTGTTCAGCGTATTCGCCGAGCGTGATGCGAATCGGCCCGACGCCATTGTCGGAGTTCAGCAGGAATAAATATTGGCCGTTGGCGACCGGCGAATGCTTGATGGCCTCGTGATCCCACGAGTGGCGCGCGCGCACGCGCCAGTCCAGATCGCGCAGCAATTTAGTTTTTTCTTCGTCGGTTTCGGCGAGCACCACTTCGTGCCAGACATAATCGTTCGACTGCGCGAAGATCAGCGAGCGTTTGATGCTCAGCGTGTTGGTCGGCGATACATGCGCATAACCGGCCCAGAAATCCAGACCTTTCTTCTTGAACTCTTCGAACTGCGCGACCATGCCGCCCTGAATGCCCTTCTGGAATTCCAGCGTCGGAATGCCGCCGGCCCATTGCACGCGAATCTTGCGCGTGCCGCACAGTTTGGCGATGCGCTCCATCTGTGCCGGCGCGGACATACGCATGAAAGTGTCGACCACTATCTGCAGCGACGTTGCCGGATATTTCTCCAGCACCGAGAGCAGCGCGGAGAACTCCGCGTCGTCCGCTACCAGCGTTGGAATCGGCCGATTCTCGCCGTCGTGATCGAGCAGGTTGGTCGACATGCCCATCGCACCGGCTTGCAGCGCGTCTTCGAGCAGTTCGGCCATGCGCCCAATCTCCTGCGGAGTTGCCACGCGATCCCACGCCTCCATGCCCATCGCCGCCAGCCGAATGGCGATGTGGCCGACGAAAGCGCCGTAATTGCCGGATACTTTTAAATTGCGCTGCATAGATTGCTTGTATTCGGACCAGGTCTCCCAATCCCACGGCAGCTCCTTCAGGAACGGCTCGATCGGAATATCTTCGAAAAACGAAAATATTTTCACCATCTCGAGGCGCGCGGCGGCATCTTTAGAAACCGGCGCCGCCGAGAAGCCGCAATTGCCCATGATGGATGTAGTGACGCCGAAACCCGGCAGCGGGTCCATCTCCGGCTCCCACCACATGGTGCCGTCGAAATGCGTATGGCTTTCGATAAAGCCCGGCGCTACAAAACAACCGCCCGCCTCTATTACACGCTCCTGCGGGCCGGCTTTTAGATTGCTGCCGATTTCGGTGATCAGGCCATCGCTAACGCGGACATCCGCCGCGAATGCCGGCGCACCGGTGCCGTCTACTACAGTGCCGCCACGAATCAGTAATGCGCTCATGATATTTATTCCTCGCTGCTGGTGTCGCTGAAAATGGTGTTGTTAGAAATAGTGTTGGCAGAAATGGTTTTGCTGAATGTGGTGCTGTGATGTTCGCTAAAAGTCCCGCCGAAAACTGCGCTGGATGTATCGAAATTAATTTGCGCGATTTGCAGCGCTAATGCATCGAGCAGCCGCTGCAGCAGGTAATTGAAATTGCGCTCGTGATAGCCGGGACGATTGGCGAAAGCGCGAATGGCATTGAGTTGATAGAGCAGCGTATCCGGCAATGCCAGATCGTCGTCGCTGGCGGTCGGTGCGCTCAGCGCCAGCAGCTCGGTATGGATGGCGCTCATAATCGTCTGCGTGACCCACAGCGTGGTCTGCGTCAATGCATCGTCGCGCAGGCCTGCGGTTCGCAATACATCGTTGATCATCAGCCAGTGCCGCAGCCAGGCGGTCGACATATTGCCCTCCCACACCAGCAGTTCGATCAGGTAAGGAATACGTTTGAAATGCGCGCGCACGGCGACGGCCCAACCGACGATGCGTTGCTGCCACGGTGCATTGGCGTCGGCGGGTAGTTGTAGCTCGGCCAATAAATGGCTCGATAGCGCCTGCAGCAGTTTGTCGCGGCTGGCGAAATAGTTGTAGATCGACATCGGCGAAATATTCATGGTTTTGGCGATGCGGTTGAGCGAGACGCCGGCGTCGGGTTCTTTTTCCAGTATTTCGATGGCGCAGGCGATGATCGCCTGTTGCGAAGTTTTTGGCGGCCGGCCAGAGCTGCGGGCAGTCTGTTTTTCGATGCTACCAGAGGCCTTATTTTTCATGCTGTTACAGCCATAATCTGAATCTCTGTTTAGAAGTTTGGCGGCGCACTCAAATAGAGGTTAAATTTATAAATTTCAACATGTTATGCGGCATATTTAATGTGCTTCGGCGCTTTGCGATTTTAATTAGTGTACGGCATATATTTATGGTTCTCAACTATTTTAATAATAATTCTTATATTTTGTTCGGGGCTGTGCTTTCGATCTAAATAAACCAGAGTTCTGCGGGCGTTACCGCACAGACCCAGGTCGGCTCGACAGATAATTTTGAAGCCGTTACCCACAAAAGATAGACCTGATGCACAGAGCAAAAGAGGTGAATGTCATGAAGGTATTCAAGATCGATAAGTCGCTACGAGCTTTTGCCGCAGCACTTTTATCGGGCGTATTACTAGTATCGAGCGTATTGCTGGCAGGTTGTGCTTCGCACACCGTATCCAACATTACTATCGCTGGAGCGACGGCTGCCGCCGACGGGACAGAAGTTGTGGTCACCGGCGAAGTCGTGCAACAAGTGGATCGCGGACATTTGCTGCTACGAGATAGCAGCGGTCAGATCAACGTAACAGTCGATGAAGATATTTTGGGCAAGGTTAAGTTCGCGCCCGATTCGCGTCTGCGCGTTTTAGGTAAGGTAGATCGCAACAGCGAGCGCTCGGTATTGATTGCGAAATCGGTGCAAGTCGTTCAGTAGTAACGGCTAGTCAGGAATTTGTTAAACAGTTCATTGATCATTTTATTCAGAAATAAATGTCTGTGTTTTTAAACGTAACTATGTACGTCGCCGCACAGACTTACCCAGACAATCGGCGCGATAGTAGCAGCACCGATTAAGGAGATAATCTTATGAAAGCTAAATTTTCGACAGCCTGTTTAGTAGTGAGTTTGTTGTTCGCGCCGGTGTTGGCTTATAGCGCCGAAGGCGACAGTGCTTCTACCATGGTCAAGGATTCGGTGATCACCACCAAAATCAAGACCAAGCTGGCGGCGGAGCATTTTGCCAGTACCACGCAGCTCAAGGTCGATACCGACAATGCCGGTGTCGTCTGGTTGAGCGGTAGCGCACCATCGCAAGCGGAAGCGGATAAAGCGGTCGCCATTGCGCGCGGCACCGAGGGCGTAACCGCCGTTAAAAGCGAAATCGTCATCAAGCCGAAATAAGTAGTTCTCCGTTGTTCCACTATTAATTGTTCCACTATCGATTGGTGCACTATCAATTGATGTATCGTCAACTACCGAAAGGAATTTCATGATGAACAAAGATCAAGTGCAAGGTACGGTAAAAGATGCGGCCGGCAAGGTGCAGCGCAAAATTGGCGAAGCGATCGGCAGCGAAAAGCAGCAGGCTAAAGGTCTGGGAAAACAGATCGAAGGCAAGACGCAAAAAGCAGTCGGCAATGCCAAAGAAACCTTGAAGGATTCAACCAAGCATTAATTGTGACTCCCTCAAGGCCGGTGCGTTGAACGTGCCGGCTTTTTTTTATCCGCTTATCCCTAAATCAATAAGCGTTTCAGCGCTTTTGAGTCACTCGTTGCTTGCGAATAGTTTGCTTAATTAACCGCCTGTTCCGATGTTATGATCTGGTGCATAACCCCTCGTAAGGCCGCCTTACTTTGCAGATGGATAATTCAACGGTCAAGCGTTATCTGCCGTGGGTAGTTGCCTCGGCACTGTTTATGGAGCAGCTTGATTCGACAATCGTCAATACGGCGATTCCGGCGATGGCGGCGAGCCTGCACGTTACGCCACTGAGTTTAAAAGCGGTGGTAACGAGCTACATAGTGAGCCTGGCAGTGTTCATTCCAGTCAGCGGCTGGATGGCCGATCGCTTCGGGACCCGACGCGTTTTTGCCAGCGCGGTCGCTATGTTTACGCTCGCGTCCATATTGTGCGGATTGGCGCTCAACGCACCGATGCTGGTGGCGTCGCGCATTCTGCAGGGTATCGGCGCGGCCATGATGATGCCGGTCGGTCGCCTGACTGTCATTCGAACTTTCCCCAAAGATGAATTACTGGCGGCGATGAATTTCGTCATTATTCCCGCCTTGATCGGTCCGCTCCTGGGGCCGACAGTCGGCGGCTTGATCGTGCACTGGTTATCGTGGCGCGAAATCTTCTTCGTGAATGTGCCGATGGGATTGCTGGCGCTCTTCCTGATCCATCGTTATATGCCGGATTACCGCGGCGCAGAGTCGCGCGAGCTGGATCTCATTGGTTTGGTTTTATTTGCCTCCGGCACTGCGTTGTTATCCTGGCTGCTGGAAATATTTGGCGAACACCATATCGATGCGACGTCGGCAGCGGTACTGTTTGTGCTGGCGATCAGTTTATTGGCCGCCTATGTATGGCACGCCCTGGAGGTGCCCTATCCGCTGCTGCGGCTCGCCTTGTTTCGTCTGCGCACGTTTCGCGTTTCGGTGATTGGCGGTTTTATCACGCGCCTGGGTATCGGCGGCCTGCCATTTTTATTGCCGCTTTTATACCAGCTCGGTTTGGGCTTGCCGGCGTGGCAA
This sequence comes from Spongiibacteraceae bacterium, assembly GCA_035455965.1. Taxonomy (GTDB): domain Bacteria; phylum Pseudomonadota; class Gammaproteobacteria; order Pseudomonadales; family CAMLJR01; genus CAMLJR01. The sequence goes on along the minus strand of DATIED010000707.1, from coordinate 1,040 downwards.
TCGGGTTTGCTGATGATGCCTTCCGCGATCGCAGCGATGGGTATGAAGGTGATCTCGACGCATGTGTTGCGGCGCTTTGGTTATCGTCAGGTTTTGATCGTCAACACGGTTTTGATCGGTATTGTCATCAATCTGTTTAGCCTGATTGGTAGCGGTACGCCGATTGCTGCGATCGTTGCGTTGAGTTTGACGCTGGGGTTTTTTAACTCGCTGCAATTTTCCAGCATGAATTCGATGGCCTACGCGGATATCGAGGCCGGCGATACCAGTATGGCCAGCACTATCGCCAGTTCGCTGCAACAACTCTCGATGAGTTTTGGTCTGGCGTTCGGTTCGCTGATCACCGGTTGGTATCTGGGCGATCTGCCGCAGACCGACCATCTGCAAGTGGCGAGTGCCCTCCACTATGCTTTTATTACGCTGGGCATGCTGACGATTATTTCGTCGCTATCGTTTTGGACGCTGCGCCGCCGCGATGGTGAAAGCGTCAGTAAAGGCAGCGTCGCCGCCGATGACGGGCATGCAATAGTCAACGCGGATTGAGCGCGTAAAGTGCGATCACGAATGCCAGCACGGCGACCGTGCTGGCGACAACCGTCAATAATTGCGCGCGCTGCAGTCTTTGTTCGAGCAATGTCGCGCCGACCTGGAGAACTTCGATGGTTTTTTGCATCTCGGTGGCCAACAGTTTTATCGAGTCGGCATTTTGCGTGGCGGCGTTCTGCAATTCGGTAATTTGTTGCACCACGATGTCCGGAATTTTTTCCTGTGCCTTCGCGCGCGTGAAGAGCGGCAATGCCAGCTGAATAATATCGGGTAAATACGGTGCGGCGAGCGCGAACCAGGCGGCCATGTCGATCTCCTCAGTGGCGATAATGCGGACAACAGCGCCAATTGTGCCCGCCTTGCGCGTTAAAAGACAGTTTCGGAGAGACGCTGTCGCTAACATCGGCACGGCAACGGCGATAACAAAACTGCGGCGCGGCGTTGGCTGTTATAGAATCGACGCTCTGCACACCTCACCACGCACAACGATGTAA
>DATIED010000706.1:0-3456 GCA_035455965.1 Spongiibacteraceae bacterium | reverse complement strand
TTCTTGTTGCCTGCATGATGTCGTGGCAGGACAAGCTGTTATGGATGAGACGCGCGCACCCACCTTTTGCCGGCTGTTGGGGGGCGCCGATGGGCTTCATGGAGCAGGGCGAAACGCCGCGTATGGCTGCCGCCCGGGAGTTGCGCGAAGAGACGCTGGTGGAGGTGGATCCGGCTGAGCTTTCTCTCTATATCGTCGGCTCGCTGGTGCGCATGAATGAGATTCACCTGGTGTTTCGCGGCAAAATGCCGAGTGCGAGCTTTGGCGTAGGCGAGGAGGCACTGGAGGTCGCACTGTTCGCCGAGCACGAAATGCCCTGGGAGCAATTCGCTTATCCCGAGGTGGAAGAGCAATCGCGGCAGTATTACCGAGAGCTGAGAACCGGTCGATTCGACGGTTATCTTGGTGAAATTACCGAGTTGGGCACGCGCCTGTTCCCTATGTTTAACGACTGAGCGTTTAACGATTGGGCCGGCAGCGCTGCATTAAACATAATAATCGTTCGACACAAAAATAATCGCTTACCCAGTATTTCCCCGCTGCGCCGTGAAGTGGAGATCGGACTCAATTCCAGTTGAAGTCGGCCAGCGAGCGGCCAGCGAATTGCACTTTGTGTAGTCCTTCCGCCAACGTCATCAACTGCACCGAATAGTGCTGGAAGCGGCATTCGACAATTTTCCACTCGCCGTCGATAAGCTGATAGCGGTCGTCGTAGTAGCCGGCCAATTGCATCATTTTGTTGGTGGCCGCATCGATTTGGAAAAAATACAGTCCCCAGCTACCTTGTGCATGGCTGGCATCGAGGATTTGAATCTGTGGGTTGGCGCCGAGATGGATGTCGAAAACATGATCATTGCAGGCTATTTTCTCAAAAATAGCTACCAACTGATCGCGATGGTTAAAGCTGCCTACAGGGCCGTAATCGATCACCACCGGGCCGTCGGCAAAACAATCCCGCAGCACATCGCCCTGTTTACGATCGCACGCTGTTAAATAGCGCGCTTTCAGTAGTTTGATGGCCTCGATAGCCTCGAGCCGGGCGACCCGCTGGTAGATGTCTTCTGTGGGCGTGGCATCGGTGTGTGTGGAATGGGACATGGCGACAGATTCCGCTTGGCTTGGTTGCGGGATTCTATGCGATAGCTGCAGTCCTTTATAGCTGCAAAAACTATAGTTGCAAAAAGTTAATGAGTTGTCGGAGCGGGACGGTCGGGTAAGCGGCATTGGCAGTTGATTCTGTCTGCCGAGGGGGCAAGTCGACTGGATAGATTGTTGCCAGCCTGTATGGGCTATGACTGCGTATTCCTCGCTGCAGAGAGCGAACATTCGTCATGACATTTTCATCTGCACTGCGTACAGTCCTGACCGGCAGTCCTGCAACTCCGGTCCGCGACGGCCGGAATGGTGCGGTAGTGCAGGTGGAAGTGCAGTTTTGTAGTGAAAAGTACAGTAAAGTGCCGCGCTGCGACCGCGCGCCAGGCAATTTTGCCATAGCCTGCTGGAACCTAAATGAGTGCCTGTGGATCGAACCATCGATCCAGGATTCCTATTAACAAAGCCCCTCCCTATAATGCACGCCGATGCGACGGGGATAGAGGAGATCGAGTTGTCAGCGCCAGCGCTCAACGACAAATGGCAGAAGCTGCAGTGGCATGGTCAACGCTGGTTGCATCTTATCGCGCAAAGGCTGGCAGCAGTGGGAGTACCGCGCTGGAAAGTCATCCTGACGCTGCTGTTGGCGGCCTGGGTTCTGACCAATCTGGCTCGATTGGTCTGGCTGTTGCTGCCGCTACCCAATAATGTCGCGGTTGCTGGAGTCGCACCGGTCAACCCGTTGACCACCGGCGTTGCCCGCGTCGCTAAAAGTGCTGTCGATATCGATGCCATGGTGGCTTGGCATCTGTTCGGCGAAGTCGGCGCGCAGCCGCCTCGCGCCGGCGCTGCGGCGGTCGAAGAGCAGGCGCAGGAAACGACGCTCAATCTGCAGTTGCAGGGATTGGTGAGCGCCAGCGATCCCGCCCAATCGATTGCCATCATCATGGCCGATGGCACCCCGCAACATCTGAAGGTCGGAGAACAATTGCCCGGCGCAGGTAAAGTGGTGCTCAACAAAGTGATGTTGGATCGCGTCATTATCGATAACAACGGTCATTTTGAAACATTGTGGCTGTACGATCCGACGCAAACCGCGCGCCAGCCGTCGCGCAGTGGCGTTGCACAGGCGGAGGCGCCGGCCCAGGTGGATAAGCGGACAAACCCGCAGATCACGGCGATGGCGCAGAATTATCGGCAGCAGCTCTATAAAAATCCGAGCAGTCTGGCCGATGTAGTGCAGGTGGCTCCGGCCAACGAAAATGGGAAATTAATCGGCTACCGTATACATCCGGGGCGCGACGCCAAGCAGTTCGAGCAATTTGGTTTTAAACCGGGCGATATTGTCACCAGCATCAATGGTGTCAGCCTGGACGATCCACAACATGCACTGGAACTGTACAACCTGATTCGCAGTGCGCAAGACGCTTCCTTCACTGTCCGCCGTGGCGAAGGGGATGTCACATTGTCGGTGTCGCTGCAGGCCGCAAACCAAGAAGAAGTAGCCCCGCAGACCGATAACGGTGCTCAATAAAACAAAATTATTTCTTAAGTGTAAGGACTTGAAGTGAGCAAATTGTTGCGTACTGTTCGCGGCCCGCTGATAGCGGCGCTGTTGTTACCAGGACTGTCGTTGCCCGGATTGTTATTGCAGGTATCGCCGTCGATGGCGGCGGAAGCGGAGCAAACCTGGACTGTCAATTACAAGGATACCGAGCTGGAAGAAATCGTGCGTTTCGTAGCGCAAGTAACAGGTAAAACGATTATCGTCGATCCGAAGGCGAAGGGCCGCGTGCAAGTCATTTCCTCGCAACCGCTCAATAAAGAACAGCTCTACGATTTGTTTTTATCGATTTTAGATGTGAATGGTTTTGCCGCCGTCGACTCCGGTGACTCGGTGCGAATTATTCCGTCGCGCGACGCGCGCTCGTCGGCCGCGCCGGTGGTGTCGGGCGATAAGCAGCGCGAAAATAGCGAAATCGTCACCGAGGTGATTCAGCTTAAAAACATATCCGCCGCGACTTTAATTCCCGTGCTGCGCCCGCTGGCACCGCAACAGGCACATATGGCGGCGTACGCGCCGAGCAACGCCATCGTGATCTCGGATGCGGCGGCCAACATCGCGCGGATTCGCTCGGTGATCGAGCGTATCGATAAATCCGCCGTTGGCGATACCGCGGTGATCAAGCTCGAACATGCATCCGCCGAAGAGGTCGTGCGGATGTTGGATCAATTGGAAAAAAGCGATCCCGCCAAGGCGCAAACCGAAGGTGGTAAGCCGATGGTGCTGGTGGCCGACAAGCGCACCAACAGCATATTGGTGAGCGGCGATGATATGCAGCGGCAGCGCGCCCGCGCCTTGAT
>DATIED010000705.1:0-3168 GCA_035455965.1 Spongiibacteraceae bacterium | reverse complement strand
ATTGCAAAACCGCCCGCAACTCAGCGCCGACAGTTTGCTGGGGATTATTTCCCACGGCAGCCTCGCGCTCGGCCTGGTGGCGATAAGCCTTTCCCGTATTCGCGTCGATCTGAACAGCTATCTATTTGGCGATCTGCTGGCCGTCACGCGCAATGATCTCGCATTGATTGCCGCCGTCGGTGCAACCATTACGGCATTGCTAATACGCTATTGGGACCGACTGTTAGCGATTACCATACATGCAGAATTAGCGGCGGTGGAAGGTTTACCGGTCGCCCGGCTACGGCTGTTGCAATTGCTGCTGCTGGCGCTATTAGTCGCCGTGGCAATGAAAGTAGTAGGGGTGTTGCTGGTGACCGCGCTATTGATCATTCCAGCGAATATTGCCCGGCCATGGGCACGCTCTCCGGAGCAGATGGCGCTACTGGCGGCATTATTCGGCGGTGTTGCGGTGCTGATCGGCCTCGCCTGCTCGATGTGGTGGGACACACCTACCGGTGCATCGGTGGTGTTGAGCGCCGCTTGCGCCTTTGTCGTATCGTTAGGTCTGCGCAGAGCAGTAGCTGCATGAAGCAGGAGTTTCACTTTACTATCGAAAGCGATGGGCTGCGTCTTGTCGATGCACTTACCGCTCATAGCCGATTACCCAAACAACGCATCAAAGACGCGCTGAATAAAGGCGCCGTTTGGCTGCGCGTGCGCGGTCGCGAACAACGTTTGCGACGCGCGACCAAAGTCCTGCAACGCGGCACGCAAGTATCGTTGTATTACGATACCGAAGTGCTGCAGCGCGAAGCGCCAACGCCCGACTTGATCGCCGATGAAAAAGCTTTCAGCATTTGGTACAAACCGGCCGGCATGCTAGCGCAGGGCACCCACTTCGGGGATCACTGCGCGCTGCTGCGCTGGGGCGAGAAAGCCTTTACGCCGCCGCGCGACTGCTTCCTTGTACATCGTCTCGACCGCGAAGCCGAGGGCCTGATGTTAATCGCGCATACTGCAGCCGCAGCCGCAGCGTTTTCGAAGCTGTGGCAGCAAAATGCAGTGCGCAAACAATATCGAGTCGTAGTCGAGGGATTAATCGACGCCGTTGGTAGTTCGCGGCGCATCGAAACGACTCTCGACGAGAAATTCAGCGCAACGGAGTTTAGCGTAGCCGCACTCGACCTCGAGCTAAATCGCAGCACACTAATAGTGAACCTGATTACCGGCCGCAAACATCAAATTCGCCGGCATTTCGCAGGGATTGGTTTTCCGGTGGTGGGGGATTATCGATACGGCAAAGGCAGCGGCGAGCCGCTCGCTTTGCGTGCGGTAAATCTTGAGTTTCGCTGTCCGCTAACTCGCAGCGAGAAGAGATATACTTGCGATTAGGTTAATCGCGAGTAGCGCGAATGGATTGGTAATTCATCAATAGTTGATTTAATTCGTGCGGCTCTTTAAAAAAGCCTGCGTAGTGGCCATTGGCGTCGATCAGCACAATGTTTCCACTATGTGCAATAACGTAGTTATCGCCGCCGCCCGGTACTTTTGAAAAAGGAATGCTCAACGCCGTAGCGAACTGCTGCAATGCGATGAACTCTCCAGTGACACCACGAAATTTCGGATTAAAATAATTCACGTACTCGTGCAACTTTGCGGCACTATCGCGCACCGGATCGACGCTCACCATAATAATTTGCGTATCCGGCACAAACTCCGGCCGCAACTTACCGTAAAACTGACTCAACACCGCCATCGTTGTCGGACACACATCGGGGCAAAAGGTATAACCGAAAAACAACAGCGACCAATGCCCCTTCAGTGCTGCCGGCGTGAAAGCTTTGCCATTGTCGTCGAGCAGCGAAAAATCGCCGATATCGCGCACCTTGTCGAATAGAAAGGCATTGTTGGCGCGCAATGCCGCATCGCTTAATACCCGCGGCTTGGCCATCTTGTATACAAACCCAGCCAAGAGAAGCGCGATGAAGATCGCCAATACAATAACGGTGCGCAAGATACCGCGCCTGGAGCCAACAGCGGTGGTTTTTGCCATCAACCTTGCGCCTCGACAAAAATCTTCATCGGAAATAGATAATGATCGAGCAGCATAATGACAAATAAAGCCATCAAATAAACGATCGAGTAGCGAAAGGTCTGCATTGGCGCATTCGGATTTTTGCCGATGATCATGACGATCGCCCAATAAAGAAAGCCGATACCCAACACCACCGCGCCGAGCAAGTAGAGCGGGCCGCTCATGCCAGAAGCATATGGCATTAATGTGACGGCAAATAAGATCAGCGTGTATAGCAGCGTATGCAATTTGGTGTAACGAATGCCGTGCGTAACCGGCAGCATCGGAATATCCGCTTTCGCGTAATCGTCGCGACGATGAATCGCCAGCGCCCAGAAGTGCGGCGGCGTCCAGGCAAAAATAATCAATACCAATAACAAACCATGTCCATGGATATCGTTGGTGACTGCGGTCCAGCCGAGCAGCGGCGGCGCAGCGCCGGCCAAGCCACCGATAACAATATTTTGCGGCGTCGCGCGCTTCAGCCAAAGCGTATAGACCACGGCATAACCGAGCAGTGAAGCCAGTGTCAGCCACGCCGTGAGCTGATTGATCTGCGTGATCAGAATGGCCATGCCGAGCACGCCCAATACCAATGCGAACAACACGGCGTGCAGGGTATCGATGCGGCCTTGCGCGATTGGACGATTGTGCGTGCGCGCCATCACTAAATCGATGCGGCGGTCGACCAGATGATTGACCGCGGCGGCCGAACCGGCACACAGTGCGATACCCAAATTGCCGAACAACAGAACCTGCCACGGCACCATGCCTGGCGTTGCCATGAACATGCCGATCACTGAGGTCAGCAGCATCAGCAGGACGACGCGCGGCTTACAAAGCTCGTAGTAATCGTGCCAATTCGCCATCGAATGCGTCACAGCGCCAGTTATCTTCGCCATAGCTTTGATCTCTTAACGCGGTTGCGCGGTGAAAACGCGATGATTGAGGGTCACGAGGGTGAGCAATAATAACGCACCCGTCAGGTTGTGTGCGACTGCAACCGCCAGCGGAAAGTTCAGAACAATATTGCCGATGCCCAGCAGCACTTGCGCGCAGACCACTAACAATAAAATGACCGCCATACGGCGCGTCTCCGGCAGTGCCACCTG
>DATIED010000704.1:0-5119 GCA_035455965.1 Spongiibacteraceae bacterium | reverse complement strand
GGCACTGTATCTGAAATATGAGGAAGGGCGACGTCGACGCGGTGTGCCGATCCGCCCTGTGTCCGTCATTGCGCAGGTTGCCAATCTCACCGGCATCGAGTCCTTCAAACAGGAGCCTCGCAAACACATCGTGGCTGATTGGGACGACGTCGAAGACTGGGCCAGCATCATCGTGACGTTCGAGGATGGTTCGGTGGCCCAGCTGTCGTCGACCGACACGAAGCTCGGCGGCATCCACAACTTTCTGACTGCGCACGGTTCGCGCGCTGTCGTCAGCGCGAACATCAATCCAAACGATGCGTGCCAGGCCTATACGCCGGATGGCAATTATTTCGCAAGCGAGTATTTGGTCGAGAAAACCGAGACGAAGGAGGGATGGTCTTTTCCGGCACCGGATGAAGATGCGGTCACCGGTTATCCCGAAGAGCTGCGCGACTTTGTCGGCGCCGTGGCCGAGGGCCGTCCGCCAAAAAGCGATCTGATGCTGGCCTTCGATGTCCTGCTGGTGGTTTACGCCGGGTATCTCAGTGCGGAGCAAAAAGGCGCAGTCGATATTCGCCCGTATTTGTTGTGAGATATTGTTCCATCTCAATGGATAAATTTAAAAGTCTGTCGGCTACGATCGGATCGCTCGGTTTCGATGCTGATTTTTTCGACATGCGATGCATGCGCTTGGTTATACGCATAACAAATTCGAAAGCCTGGCGGTACGTTCTCCTCTAACACCGCTGCTTCAGCGTGCCGCGATGATAAAAGCGGCCATCATGGTTTTGGCTTGGCCGGGCTCGAGAACATGCAGTATGCGTAGCAAATTTATGAAGCGAGTTTTATCTCCCTGAGTGGAGCCTGGCACTGCGGCGCGCCTCCCGGGGAGATACGCCATAGCGATGTCGAAATGATCGGCTGAAATGTGAAGTGTCATTGAATCCCCACTCGAATGCGATCTCAGTAATCGAGCGGAAGTTTTCCCGGGCCTGCAGCGCAAGCCGACACTTTTCCAGTCGATGCTCAAGCAGATAGCGGGAAAAAGTTCGGTGGGTGGCGCGCATCAGCAGATGCACATACCGGGGTGAGATACCACAGGCAATCGCCGCTTTGCGCACGTTCAAGTACGGGTCGTTTAAATGAGCGGTGATGTATTCCAACAGTCTGCAGCGTTGGTTGTCGAACGACCTCGAGAAGCCGGACTCGTTGTTGCGTAAGTTGCTGCGCAAGGCGCCGAAGAGGGTGGCGATCATTCGCGCTAATGTATCCGATAAATCCTGTACTTCGGTCAGGGTTAACTCGGCACGGCGCCGCCATAAGGATGTAATAAAATCCCAGACCACCGCTCCCAGTCCGGAGTCCGCGTCCACCGGCATCATGCAAACGGCTTGTGGGTCGGCCAGGTAGCATTCCAGCAGGGATTTCGGCAGGCGCACATTGAGCAAGTGACTGTCGCTTCCCAGCTCGCGCCAATGGGGGGCATGACTATCCACCAACAGCATTGAGCGTGCCCCCGCACAACACTCACGGCCGTATTGGCCACCACGGAATTCGCCCTTTAATTGGAGCGGTAGGTAATAACTATCGGGAGCTGCTTGCTCTGGGAGATTGGTCTGAAGGTTTTGAGGAAAATCCGAGAGAATTTCAGCGAACTCGATGCAACCGAGTTGCCATGAACGATACCGAGTGCGGAAATGAGGTTCTCCGCTGTCGGCAACCACCTGGGCGCCTGGGTAGCGCTCAGACATGAAGCCCCGCCATTCGGTGAGGCTTCGCCAAATCCCGTTATTAGGGGCGGCATGAATTGCCCTCATGAACTCTCCGCTCTCGAATAGCCAGATTCACCGCTTATCGAACGGATTATGGCAGAGATCATTCAGGCTCACTATTCTGGCGTGCTATCAACTCTGGCTTTTTATCGATTCTGGCCAGGGATGCGCTGAATCCGCATTTATCGGCGGAGGAGAGAACGAATTCCTGATAGCGGCAGAAAAGACCGCCCAAGTGCTGGTCGATCTCATCCTGGCGGTAATCCAATCCATGGATCAATGCATATCCGCTCGCTGCCGCTCGGGCCATCGCGACATCGGCATCGTCCACACCAAAATAGACGCTCATAATACCTTCGCCTTTTTGCGCAAGAAATTGCGAAACGGCGCTATCGTGCGCCCGGCCCGGCATGGGGGCGCATAATTCAATACCGGCGTCCCAAGAAATCGCGACATGTATGCCGAACGGCTCCCCTGTCCAATGAGCGTCCTGAAATGTCGCCCCCAACAGATCGACATAAATCTTCTTCGACCGCTCCAGATTTCGTACTGCGATAACGACACGATTGATGCCTCTCAGCCCCATTGCCTTCCCCTAGCGAATATTGGTCGCCACGGAGTTGGCGACACAGATGACACATAAAAGAGCTGTCATTTTCTCGTGGGGGGCGCGCGAATACCTGACTCAACACGTAATCGAAATTGACTCGGCGCGCAAATGTGGCTTTCAGTAGGCATCGCGATACCATCGGCGCAGTCTCGGAGTGCGAGTTCGTACTTTCCGTTAATGAGTCGTGCTAAGGGCAATGCGCAAACTTAGCTGCTACAAAACTCGCGCATCGTTGTAATGCTGCTTAAAAGAATCCAGCTTGCACTGCAAATCAGCTTGGTTACAGAAAAAGTTTGAGCGAGAAACTCGCGTCGTGTCGATTAACTGCTCGACGAGCGGATGAGAAGTCGGTGTGTGGGGCGCCGTTTTAATTTCATTGATGTCCAGCACATGCAAATTTAATTACAGTTAATGTAACGTTATAGTATGCGCACAATTGTGCGGGTTTCAATGTCGTTGGCTGGGGGCACGAAGCGGTACTATCAACTCTCCTCCCAGCATGTGTGCTTGCACGGCTATTTCGTGGATATACCCATTTCTCTACCACACCCCGAGATGCCCCTGGCGAATTACTAAATTAAGCGGAAGCTGACGTCTCAAGAGGACCGTTACGATGCGATTGCCAGCCACAATAGTTTAGGTCTGGGGCAGTCGTAAGATTCGGTCTCGGCTTTTCATTAACGGTAGTACTCGATGAAATTATGGGGTAAGTAGGATTTGGAGAACGGTTGCGAATGCAGTGTCGCCAATTTCTGCCTTATCCGCTCTGCCCGAAATCGATTTGGCATGCACCGTTGCCACCATGAGCGGTGATGCGCGCTCGAAATGGGAGCATAGTATTCCCCCAGTAGAAGCACTGCGCTATACAGTGACTTTTCGGCCCCTTGCTTGACCGGATTCATTATTAGGCCAATTGTTGATCACTCACCCTTACGCCGAATCAGTTTTACCGGAAGCAACCATTTCATGCTTTCCTCTTATGGCAAAATCGTGCGCCGAATATTGGAGTATTCACGATTTCTGAAGTAGTGGTACAAAAAGGTTTCGTGCTCACGCGGCACTGGCGCGATACGCCAACCGGTACGCAAGTCGACTTCTGGTTGGCAACGGACAGCGGCGCTCGTTTAGTACGCCTCCCGCCGCAGCAGTCTGTAGCCTTTATTCCGCTTGCCCAGCGTGAAAAAGTGATCACCTTACTAAAGGGTGAGCGCGATATCGAGCTGCGTCCGCTCAGCCTGCAAGATTTTCATCACCGTCCGGTGTTCGGCCTTTATTGCCGCCACCATCGTCAGCTAATGAAATTGGAGAAGAAATTACGCGTAGCGGGTTTCGACGTCTACGAGGCCGACATCCGCCCCCCAGAACGTTTTTTGATGGAGCGCTTCATCACCGCACCCGTCGAGTTCGGCGGCACACCCAGTGACGATGGCGTATTGCTCGACGGCTGGCTTAAACCCGCGCCCAACTACCGGCCTACCTTGCGATTGGTATCGCTCGATATCGAGACCAGCGAGCGCGGCGAACTGTATTCGATTGCGCTGGAGGGCTGCGGTGAACGTCAGGTTTATATGCTCGGACCTAATCCTGGCGATATTTCCGCCGAGGATTTTAAGCTCGACTATTGCGAGAACCGATCAAAACTCATCGAGCGATTGAATGAATGGCTAGCGCGCCATGATCCCGATGCAATCATCGGCTGGAATTTAGTGCAATTCGATTTACGCGTCTTGCAAGAACATGCCACTGAATTACGAATTCCATTGCGTCTTGGTCGCGGTGGCGCCGAGATGGAATGGCGCGAGCATCAGCAGCGTAATCATGGCTTCGCAGCGGCGGCGGGGCGCCTGATCATCGACGGCATTGAATCTCTGCGCTCGGCGACGTGGAGTTTTTCATCGTTCAGCCTTGAGTATGTCGCACAGACTCTACTCGGCGAAGGCAAAGCCATCGATACACCGTATCAGCGCATGGACGAAATCAATCGCATGTTTGCCGAAGACAAGCCGGCACTGGCTCGCTACAACCTCAAAGACTGCGAACTCGTTACTCGTATATTTGCAAACACTCAACTGATCGATTTTCTACTGGAGCGTGCAGCGGTTACCGGACTCCCAGCCGATCGCAGCGGCGGATCGGTCGCTGCCTTCACGCATCTGTATTTACCGCCTATGCATCGCCTGGGGTTTGTAGCGCCAAATCTCGGCGAAAAGGCGCCGGCAGCAAGCCCCGGCGGATTTGTCATGAACTCGCGACCGGGCTTGTACGATTCGATAGTCGTGCTGGACTACAAAAGTCTTTACCCCTCCATCATTCGCACTTTTTTAATCGATCCTGTCGGGTTGGTGGTGGGCCTGCGTGAGCCCGACGAAGAGCACTCCTTAGCGGGTTTTCGTGGTGCGCGTTTTTCGCGCGCGCGGCATTGCTTGCCCGCCATTGTCGAGCGCATCTGGCAAGGTCGCGAAGCGGCGAAGCGCGATGGCAACAAACCGCTGTCGCAAGCCCTAAAAATAATTATGAATGCGTTTTATGGTGTACTGGGATCCTCGGGTTGCCGCTTCTTTGATTCGCGGTTGGCTTCGTCGATTACATTGCGCGGGCATGAAATTATGCGTACGACGCGCGAACTGATAGAGAGCGCCGGCTATTCGGTAATTTACGGCGACACCGATTCAACATTCGTTTGGTTGGGCCGAAGACATTCAGAAGAGGAGGCTGCCGACATCGGTCGTCAGCTAGTAAATTCTATCAATGCATT
>DATIED010000703.1:0-2859 GCA_035455965.1 Spongiibacteraceae bacterium | reverse complement strand
TGAAATTGCTGGCGCTGCGGTATTTCTCGCCGCACCAGCCAGCGGCTTCATGACCGGCCAAACGATGAATATCGACGGCGGTGTCACGGTAAAAATCCCCGGCGGCGAACCCGCGTAACACGCGGCGTAATCATGCGGATGCTCGCGGCAAGCATAAAAGCTATCCGCATCGCCATCGGCGCAACCGCTTGCTGCTGGTTATCGACAGCAAGCGCGTTGCCACCACCAACCGGCAAATCAGTCACTGTAAATACCGCACCAGCAATTTCGCAAACAGCCCCTCAAACAGTCTCTCAAACTGTTTCTCAAACTGCATCGACCAACATCTCACGACCGTTCGCCGAGCAAATCGATAGCGCGAATTTTGGCAGAGTCGCCGTGCGCGGCTTACATGCCATCGGCGGCAACGGCGACTGGGCGCTCGGCAACGGCGTGTTATGCGCGACGATTTCCGATGTAAACCACGAAACCTATTTGTCGGCGCGCGGCGGCGTGCTGATCGATGTCGGCCACTGCGGCCGGGCCGACGATTTATGGAATGCCGTGCATCCACTCTTCAATATGTCGAAAGATCAGATCATGAATTTCGATAAAATAACGGCTGCACACGATACCAATTCGGCTAGCATTATCGTCACCGGCACGACTAACGGCGTAACGATCCGCAGCGTGTATCGCGTCGATATCGACAAACCGACATTGCTTAAAATCGATACCACGCTGACTCGCGAGCAAAAAAATTCGACGCGATTATTTTTATTCGGCCTGCTCAACTTACACCCGAATCGAACCTTATCGCCGTTTTCGCTATCGCTGACCGATAGTAAATACAACACCGGCTTCGCTCATCCGCCATTGGACACTGGCAATATTCGCTCGGTCATTAGCGCAATGCAGCCCAGCGAATGGCAGATATTAGTCGGCAGTCCCAACACCGCGCCGATCAGCTATGGCTGGAACATCAGCAAAGCCGAGTTCATCGATGCCAAGGGCAAGAAGCAACCGCTGCCACTATTTGCGTTTAACAGTCAGGACATTACGATGTTCGGCGCCTTTAGCAATCCGTTATTGTTTGCGAGCGACAAACCCGGTCTGCTCGAATTTACGCAGACGTTATGGATGGATCTGGCGCTCGGCGAAGCGCTGCATATCGAACAGCAAATCCTGCTCGGCGAGCGCGCCGACGTCGCCAATATCACCGATCAACTGTACGACGGCAATTGGCTGCACGGCCGCGTCGATGAATCGGCGGTGACCGTACATATCGACGACGCAACCGGCAATCCTCTGACTGCCGTCGTACCGGATGTCGATGGTACCTTTGCCGTGCGGCTGCCGGCCGGTACCGCCAAAGTACGCTTGCGCGTTGCCGGCGACGGTATCGCTTTGTCCGAGCACACGTTTAATATCGACGGCAAACTCACCGATATCGGCACCTTAAAGGTTATCCCGCCGACGACCATCGTAGTGCCGCGCGGCGCACCGATATTGTTGGTATTTAAAGGCATCGACGGTACGCGCGATCCGGTTTTATTCGACGACGGCAGAAACTTTAAAGTCGGCGGTAATTATTTTTACAGCGGCATGAGTAGCAATAAGGTTGCGCTCGGCGGCATCGACGACGATATTCGCCATCTTTCGCTTATGCCGGGTCACTATCGCGTGCTCGCAACGCGCGGCCCGTTTTATAGCGTCACCGAAGCCACACTCGATGCCATTAGCGGCGCCGTGCAATTTCTAAGTATCGATCCACCGCAACGCGTTGTAGATAGTACCGGCTGGCTCGGCGCGGATTTTCACGTGCACAGCGGTTACAGCTTCGACTCCGATCTGCCGCCCCAGCAACGTCTGCTGCAATTCGCGGCGCAAGGTGCGGAGGTTATGGTACCCGCAGAGCACAATCGCCCTATCGATTATCAGCCATGGCTCGAAGCGCTCGGTTTGCAGCAACGCATCGCCGTTATCGGCGGCAGCGAATTGACCGGTCTTGCGCATACGCCGAATGCACCGCGCACGATGGGCCACGCCAATATCTTTCCGGTGCAAACCAGGAGCGAAGAATTTCTTGGCGGCGCTCTGCCGCATGAAAACCGCACGCTCGGCGATGTGATAGGCGCTTACAAAAAAGCCGGTTCATCGACTTTTTTTCAACTTAATCACCCCCGCAGCGGCGATCGCGATGCTGATATGGCGTACTTCAATCATCTGGATAGCGGCGAATTTGCATTCGATCCACTGCAAACGTTGGATCACATGCATAATTCGGCGCTGTTAAAGCATCGCCCGAGTGGTTACCGCGATATCGATTTCGATGGGATGGAGCTATTAAACGGCTCGGCACTCGATGTGTACGCAAATGTACGCGCCGATTGGTTTGCATTGTTGCGCCAGGGTTTTATAAAAATCGGAACGGCCAACAGCGATGCGCATACCGCAGCTGACTTAGTCGCGTGGCCGCGCAATCTCGTGCAATTCAGTTCAACAGATCTCGCGCACTTCGACAGCAATGCCTTTGTCGCTGCCGTCAAAGCCGGCAAGCTTATTGGCAGCACGGGGCCACTGCTCGAGATGAAATTGCTTGATATGCAGTTGCACGAAACCGGACTCGGCGAAATTTTTCACGGCGACCACGGCACTTTGCGCGTGCATGTCGAAGCCGCACCGTGGGTGGCAGTGGATAGTTTATCGATCTATGTAAACGGCAAGCTGTTGCAAACCGTACCGATTAACGGCGGAGAAACCCGCGAGTTCGCCATGACATTCAACGGTTCTAGCTTTGTGACCGCCGAGGTGCACGGTGTACCGACCGCGCAGTATCACGATATTGCACCAGGCTTTACGCCGATGGCATTTACCAAC
>DATIED010000702.1:0-2255 GCA_035455965.1 Spongiibacteraceae bacterium | reverse complement strand
TCTCCTAACAAACATCCGCTGATATTTAGGGGAACTCAGCCGCTGCACTAAATTCGATCGCTAATTAAAAGGAATATTCATGGTATTCCTCGTGTTAAAAGCTACCGAAAGCCAGTGATATTTCCAGGGCATCAATCATGTCGAGGCATAAGGCGTACCATATCTATTAGCGAAATGATTAGTGCTCGAAAAAGCAATTTTTAATGCTTTATGAGCGGCTGTTTTTTTTCCTTATATTTTCTGGTTGGTTAAATGAAGAATAAGCTGCGTAAAGCTGGTAAAAATAAGTTAATTTCGGAAAAAATTGCAGGGTTTGGATTTTTATCAGCTGCGCAGACAGGTATTTAATTGGTCGATCGTTACTATCCAATCCGAATCCTGATGCCATGCTTCGCGCAGAAATTGGGCCTGAGCGGGACTCCAGAATTTTGCGTCGGGCAATGCTTCTTCCTTGCGTAGCTTATGTTCGCTGCAAAATTTTTCGATAGCGGTCTCGCTGTTAGGCAGACCGAGCTGCTGAAATAGTTCATTAAAATCATGATCCGGTCGCTCCACGCTAATCTCCTTGTTCAAAAAGCAGGTACGTATACGGCACAGCAAAGGCTGTGCCGTATACGCTGGTTGGCATTGAAAGCCGTTGTAATGTTGAGGTGGGGGGCTTAATTTTGCAGGGCTGGCGATCGCGGATTCAATTTTTGAGAATCATTGTCCAGCGATAGTCGTGTTTTACGAATTGATCCACCAGTGTATGGCGCACCTGTCGAACGCCGGCAATGCGATCGATGGTTTGGTGAATGTAGGCGATGAGTCGATCGCCGTCTTCGACCAGTGCCACTGCCATCACGTCGCAACGCCCCAGCATTGTTGCCACGTAACTGATTTGCGTTTGTGCGGCCAGCGCTTTTGCCACAGAGGGGATATCGGCGCTGTGCTCGACATCTATCCACAGCAGCGCGACTAATGGCTTGGTTAGGCGATCGACATTGGCGACAGCGGTAATGCGAATTATTTTTTCGTCGAACAAGCGTTTCAGGCGCGCTCTGATTGTGCCCTCAGTCACTGCCAATTCGCGTGCTATGGCACGATTGCTGATACGCGCATCCTGCGCAAGACGTTCAATAATTTGGCGATCGAGTTCGTCGAGCCTGAAGGCTTTCATAGGAATGGTACCCAGCCCCATTGAAACTTAAATACATCCAGCGCCATGCCGGCATCGAGGCGGCTAACGCCGGGTATCTGTGCCAACTGCAGATAGAGCAATTGCGCGAGTTCGTCGCGCTCGCCGGCGGCGACGCTTATTTCTATGCCTGCGTCACCGCTGACAATTTGCACGTCGAGAACCTGTGGGAGTTTAGCGATATCGGCGGCTACCTCAGCTACTGCGCGGTTCTGCACATGCACGCCGATGGAAGCGATTAGATTGAAGCCGGCCAGGCGATAATCGGTCATCGCCACCACGCGCATGGTTTGGGTATCTTCCAGGCGACGGAGTCGAGTACGCACTGTTGCTTCGGTCAGCCCGAGGCTTTTAGCCAATTCGCGCGTCGACCGGCGACCGTCCTTGCGTAGCAGCGTTATCAGTTTGTAATCAGTATCGTCGATTTGCCTGGACGGAAGAGTGTCGCTGGCGGTCGGGGCCTTTTTGATGCTCAAGCGCTGGACTCCTTGTTGAAATAGGGGCGATGGCTTGCAGGCAGGCTGGGCTAGACAATTTTGCCTGTGATAAGCGCGGCGAAATATTAGAGGCTTTCGCGCCAGCTTACTAAAAATAGCACTTTGGCTTTCATAATGCGTATTATATTGATGAAAATAATACGCATATATATAATTTTGTCCTATGCGAAGCTGGCAAGCTTTGTAAATCATTGGCCGACGCAGTGCCTGAGCGCCTCCGATAATCCGTAATGTAGATGCAGGTACCCCAGCGATGCCGACGCCGAAAGATATTCAAGCGATAGACTTGATGATGGGTATCCCTGTCAGCGAGACCAACCAGGAGTGGTACGAGGCCTTCAAGCCGTTGCTGATGGATGAAGAGAGCCGGCAGATGTTCAAAATGCCGGCGCAGTATATGTTTCGCGATGTTCCCCAGCTCGACAAGCTCGACGATTATCTCGATTTCACCGTCGGACAAATGGATAAACACAATATTGAAGTGGCGCTGGTCGGCTTCGACGATAATTCGGCGACCGCCTTGGCTGCACAGCAGCGCCATCCCGCGCGGTTTATGTTCGACTATTCGGCCAACCCCAATC
>DATIED010000701.1:0-3841 GCA_035455965.1 Spongiibacteraceae bacterium | reverse complement strand
GGAGATCATCGATCGCATTCCCGGCGTCGATGCCATTGTGATCGACGATAAGGGGCAACTGTTTTACTCCAAAAATTTGGCAGCGCCCACTCCTTAATCACCTCCGCTGCGAATTGAAGAAATAAATTTCGCATCCTTTCTGAATAGAAATAATGACAATGACGAAAATGTTTACTCCTCCCGCCGATGTCGGCGCGATAGCGACGCATCCGGCGTACAGATCCGATATCGATGGTCTGCGGGCAGTCGCGGTGATATCGGTAGTGGGCTTTCACGCATTCCCGGCTTGGATTCGCGGCGGTTTTATCGGCGTCGATGTTTTCTTTGTAATCTCCGGCTTTTTAATTTCGACGATCTTGCTGAAAGGCCTGCAGCGCGGCACTTACAGCATCGCTGATTTCTACGTGCGCCGCATCGTGCGTATATTCCCCGCGCTGATTGTCATGCTGATTTTCTGTTTTGTGGTCGGTTGGTCGACGTTGTACGCGAGCGAATACAAGCAGCTCGGTAAACATATCGCCGGCGGTATGGGCTTCATATCCAACTTTATCTATTGGCAGGAGTCGGGATATTTCGATAATGCCAGCGATACCAAACCGCTGCTGCATTTGTGGTCGCTCGGTATCGAGGAGCAGTTCTATGTGGTCTGGCCGCTATTGTTGTTTTTGGCCTGGCGTTGCCGGGCCAACATACTTGCGCTCACTGTTGTTTTAGCGATTGGCTCTTTTGTTGCCAGTCTTGTGTTGGTACAGAAGAATGCTGTTGCCGCATTTTATGGACCATTAGCGCGGGCATGGGAGTTGATGGCGGGAAGCTTATTAGCTTATGCAGCTACACACCGAGCATCATTTGCACAGGTCGATGGCGCGGGTTTGGCTGCATTGTTGCGGCGCGTGATAACGCCACCTGAATCCGCGACTCAGAAAAATAGCAGATCGCTGCTGGGATTTTCGTTAATAGTAATTGGAGTCGTGCTACTCGATAAAACCATGCGCTTTCCCGGGGCGCTGGCGCTGTTGCCGGTTCTAGGCGCCGCTTTAATTATCGTTGCCGGGTCTGATGCCTGGTTCAACCGGAAAATCTTATCGCATCCAATCCTCGTTTGGTTCGGGTTGATTAGTTTTCCGCTCTATTTGTGGCATTGGCCGTTGCTGTCGTTTGCGCGTATCTACGACGGCGCTGCACCGCGGCCGCAGATAATTGTTGCTGCCTTGGTTGCTAGCGTAGTGTTGGCGTGGCTTACCTATGTTTTTATCGAAAGGCCGGTTCGATTTTCCGCAAATAAGAAACTCAGCGTCGCCGTTTTGTGTTTTTTTGCGCTGTCTATCGGTTACGTCGGTTACAACACGTATAGCCGAAACGGTCTGCCGTTCAGGTCTTTCGTTAAGGTCAATAATCACCAATTCGAGTCGCCAGAGACATTCTCCAACTGGGAGGGGCTATTTCAGCGCGACTGCTCGTTCAGGCATGCCGGTCGTGCCGCAAGTTTTGATTTTCCTTGTACGCAGGATAGCCGGGAGAGTGTTCGCTATGCGTTGATTGGCGATAGCAAGGCCGGTTCCTTGTATCCTTCTTTAGTTCGGCGGTCCACCGACAGTAGATGGCTCTATATCACCAGCTTCCCCACCGTTACGGATTCTGAAATCTACAGCAAGGATAACCTGTTTAAGCCGGGCGGGGCCGAGGCACTGATCGACTGGCTGGCAGAGCGCGACGAGATCAAGGTGGTCGTAGTCACATTGGCTACGCGCCGGCTATTCGTTATGGATGCCTGGTCTGCCTTTGGTCTCGACCAATTGCCTAAGAATTTAAATTATGAAATCGCCTATAGCGGCCTGAACATGGCTGTGCGGAAAATGCTGGCTGCAAATAAGAAGGTTGTTGTGACGATAGACAATCCTACATTGCTAGAAGCCAGAGTATGCGTACAGCGAAAAACGACGGTGCCGTATTTCAATGCTGTTTTTTCCAAGAATAGAACTTCTGGGTGTGCAATAAGCTTAGAAAACCATCTGCTGTGGCGCGAGCAGTACTTGCGTTTGGTCAATAATTTAAAGAGTTCCAATCCGGCGCTGGTTATTTACGACCCCACGCATTTGTTATGCGATATGCAGGCCGGCGAATGTTCGTTTCAGAAGGATGGAAAATTTCTCTATTCCTATTACGATCACATTTCGACATTTGCCGCATCGATGATTGCGGAGGAGCTTGTGCCGTTGGTGGATAAACTGGCCAATGACCATTGAGCGGAGCACCGTTTGACCGGTCGGGTTGTCCGGTGTAAGTTTCGACCAGGCGCGCGCTGCGCGATACCGCTATAAGTCTACGCAGAGAGTCATAGTTTCGATGTCGCAAAAATTATTAATTGCCAATCGCGGTGAAATTGCCATTCGCATCGCGCGCGCCGCCGCCGAGCTGGATATCAAAACCGTTGCCATTTATTCGTCGGACGATGCACGCTCGCTGCATGTCGCCCGGGCGGACCAGGCTTGTCTATTGTCCGGCGCCGGAGTAGCGCCGTATCTCGATGGCGAACAGATTATCGCGCAGGCACTGGCTGCAAATTGCACGGCGATTCATCCCGGTTACGGTTTCTTGAGCGAGAACGCGGAGTTTGCGCGGCGCTGCGCGGCGGCCGGTATTGTTTTCGTCGGACCGCGCCCCGAACTGCTGGAGTTATTTGGCGACAAAGTTCAGGCGCGCAATTTGGCGCAGCGTTGCGGCGTGCCACTGGTTAAAGGCAGTTCCAGCGCGGTGGATTTGGCGCAGGCGCAGGCATTTTTCGCGGACTTGAAGCCCGGCGCCGCGATGTTGATCAAGGCGCTGGCGGGCGGCGGCGGGCGCGGCATGCGCGCAGTGTTCCGCGCCGCCGATATCGATAGCGCTTTTACGCGCTGTCAGTCCGAGGCGCGCAATGCCTTCGGCAACGACGCGGTATATGTCGAAGAAATGCTGCCGCGCGCACGGCATGTCGAAGTGCAAATCATCGGCGACGATGCAGGGCAGTTAGTGCAGGTCGGTGAGCGCGAATGTTCGCTGCAGCGCCGCCATCAGAAATTAATCGAAATAGCACCCAGCCCGAGTCTGTCGACCGATTTGCGCGCACGCATTATCGATGCGGCGTTATCGATGGCGGAAACCGTGCGCTACAACAGTCTCGGCACTTTCGAGTTTTTGGTGCGCGACATCGATGGTGAGCCGAGCGATGAGTTTGTATTTATCGAAGCGAATCCACGCCTGCAGGTCGAACATACTGTCACCGAGGCGGTAACCGGCATCGATCTGGTCAAAACTCAAATCGAGTTGGCGCTCGGCGCGAGCTTGGCGGAGTTAAATTTATCACAGGCGGAAATTCCCGCCGCGCGTGGTTACGCATTACAACTGCGCATCAATATGGAAACGATGAATGCGACCGGCAATGCCATGCCGGCCGGTGGTCTGCTCACGGCTTTCGAGCCGCCGGTGGGCCCCGGTGTGCGCGTCGATACCTTCGGGTATGCGGGGTATCGCACCAGTGTCGATTTCGATTCGCTGCTGGCGAAATTAATCGTGCATTCGCCGGCGCACGATTTTGCCGCTGCGGTCGGCAGGGCGTATCGAGCGCTCGCTGAGTTTCGCGTCGAAGGCGTTGCCACCAATATCGGCTTTTTGCAAAATTTATTGGCGCTGCCGTCCGTGCGCGCCAACCGCGTGTATACGCGGTTTATCGAGCAGGAGTATGCACTGGCGGTCGCCGCCGTTGCGCCATCGCATCGACAATTATATTTTGCTGCCGAGCCGGCGGCTGTAAATAGTGTTGTGGATTTATCGCAATCGATCGAGGTTCCCAGCGGCACGCAAG
>DATIED010000700.1:0-4126 GCA_035455965.1 Spongiibacteraceae bacterium | reverse complement strand
CGCAACTTTTCGACATTTTTAACTAATTCGGGATGTGCGGCGCCCTGCTGCAACCGTCGCGTTATTTCTGCTTTGCGCTGCTCGAAGGTAGGTCGCTCCCGGGTTTGCTGCTCCAGTAACTTAATCAAATGATAGCCAGATGCGGACTTTATCGGCGCAGACACTTCGCCGACTCTCAGCTTGCTCAATACGGCTTCGAATTGCGGGGGAAATGCATCGCCGCTGCTTACGCCCAAATCGCCGCCGCTGGTCTTCGAGCCAACATCATCGGAATATTGCACCGCCAATTTGCCAAAATCCTCACCCGCAGCCAGCCTTTTAGCAACCGTCGCAATCAAGGCCTGAGCTTGCGCATCGTCGCGCTGCTTATCTGCCTCTATCAGAATATGCGCGGCATGACGCTCGGTGCTGACTTTGAAGTCCGCCATTTCACGATCGTATTCTGCCTTGACAGCGCCATTATCGATGGCCTGCGCATAATCCTCGGAGCGTAGCTCGATGTACTCCAGTTTGATGCGCTCGTCGCGCAAAAATTGATCCACGTGTTCTTTGTAATAAGCTGCTATATCCGC
This sequence comes from Spongiibacteraceae bacterium, assembly GCA_035455965.1. Taxonomy (GTDB): domain Bacteria; phylum Pseudomonadota; class Gammaproteobacteria; order Pseudomonadales; family CAMLJR01; genus CAMLJR01. The sequence goes on along the minus strand of DATIED010000700.1, from coordinate 3,554 downwards.
GTCGCTAACATTCACCTTCTCTGCTAAACCGGCTACCGGAATAGTGACATAACGAAAACTACGCTGTTGCTGCAGCAGACCCGCAACCGTCTTCAATTCGGCCGGGGTCACGAAGTCGGAGCCGACAAAAGCACTGTGCAATTGATTGATCAGTAACTCCTGTTGCATTAACTGCTTAAAATAAGCGGTCGAGTAACCTTGGTTACGCAGCAACATCTCATAGCGCTCGGGAGAGAACTTGCCATTGTCCTGGAAGGCAGCCATTGACAGGATCGTCTGATCGACCGCTTGCACCGGTAGGCGGAGCTTCAAGGCCTCTGCGCTTTGCTTCAACAAATGCTGCGTGATCAGCCCATCCAGAGCCGGTCCGCGTAGCGCCGCGTCATCCAATAAGGCAGGTTGAACATCGTCGCCCATGCGTGCCAGGAGCTGACGTTTCTGCACGTTGATGGCCTGCACCAATTCGGGTTCGCCTATTTTTTCACCGTTGACTTTTGCGACATCGGCCGGACCGCCGCCACCCACTAAGGATTCGATACCAAAAATCGCAAACGGCACTACGATAAGACCGATAATGACCTTGGCGACTAAGCCTTGCACATTATCCCGAATATTTTGCAGCATGGTCGTCCTCGTACACTTGAGCGATCGCCGCTAACCGACGACTTACGCTATTTTGAGTTGGCGCGCCGCAGCGAGCTCGCCTGCAATAACCGAAAAAAAAGGCACACCAAGATGCGCCTTTAACAAATATTATTGATTTAATCGATTAATGAATGGGCAAGTCCCGCAATCGCATGGCGACTTGCCGGGGGCATTAATTGACTGCGTCTTTCAACGCTTTACCGGCGCGGAAGCTTGGAATTTTTGCAGCGGCAATTTCAATGGGATTACCGGTTTGCGGATTGCGGCCGGTGCGAGCGGCGCGCTCTTTAACGACAAAAGTTCCAAAACCCACCAAGACTACTTGCTCATTTTTTTGCAGCGCGCCGGTGATAGCCTCAACCATGGCGTCCAAAGCACGTCCTGCAGCTGCTTTCGGCAAATCTGCGGACGCTGCAATCGCTTCTATAAGCTCGGTTTTATTCACGCTCTTCCCCTTAAAAAATTCAGTTTGGCAATATTCAGTTTGTTTGAATGGTGGCGCTGGATTTATGACCAGCCAGGATCGCGAACGCTCGGTCTCTCCGCGGAACGGCGATTCTACACCATGTCCGCGGCGCTCGGTCAAGGAAAGGGCTATCAATGTGCATTGACGCGCGCTTGCTCACCTTTATCGCCCGCCGCATCGACAGCGGCCTTATCGGCAATATCCTTGCCGAGATATACATCGTCGGTGAGCGGCTCAGGCATCCGCTCAAGGGCAATTTGCAGCACTTCATCGATCCATTTAACCGGTTTAATTTGCAAATCAGCTTTAATATTTTCCGGTATCTCTTTTAAATCCGGCTCGTTTTCATCAGGAATAATTACCGTAGTAATACCGCCGCGATGCGCCGCTAATAATTTCTCCTTGAGACCACCGATTCGTAGCACTTGACCACGCAGAGTGATTTCACCGGTCATAGCCACATTGGAGCGTACCGGAATACCCGTCATTACCGATACCAATGCGGTGCACATACCGACACCCGCGCTAGGGCCATCTTTCGGCGTAGCACCTTCCGGCACGTGAATATGCAAATCATGTTTCTCGTGGTAGGCGGCTGGAATCCCCAGTATCTGCGATCGACTACGTACCACAGTGAGCGCAGCTTGTATCGACTCTTGCATGACATCGCCCAGCGAGCCGGTTTTCACCTGACGCCCTTTACCAACCAATGCAGCCGCCTCTATTGTCAGCAATTCGCCGCCAACCTGAGTCCATGCCAGACCAGTGACCTGACCTACTTGATTTTTTTCTTCGGCCACACCGAAACTAAACTTACGGACACCGCAGTACTCTTCAAGATTCGCGGCCGTAACGATGATCGGCGCAGTTTTTTTACCGAGCGAAAACTCCTTAACAACTTTGCGGCAAATTTTCGCAATATCTCGCTCCAGTCCACGCACACCGGCCTCACGCGTGTAGTAGCGAATGAGATCGCGAACGGCATCTGGCTCGATTTGCAACTCCTGCTCTAACAGCCCGTTGTTACGCATCTGCTTAGGTTTCAAATATCGCTCGGCAATATTGATCTTCTCGTCTTCGGTATAGCCTGGGATGCGAATCACCTCCATGCGATCCAATAGCGCAACCGGTATATTCAAAGAATTGGAGGTGCAGATGAACATAACATCGGACAAATCGTAATCAACCTCCAGATAATGATCGTTAAACGTATTGTTTTGTTCGGGGTCGAGCACTTCGAGTAGCGCGGAAGCCGGATCGCCGCGATGATCCATACCCATCTTGTCGACCTCGTCGAGCAGGAAGAGTGGATTGCGCACTCCGGCTTTCGCCATTTTCTGCACAACCTTACCCGGCAGAGAGCCTATATAAGTGCGTCGATGGCCGCGAATCTCAGCCTCATCGCGTACACCACCCAAGGCCATACGAACAAATTTACGATTGGTAGCCTTCGCGATAGATTCGCCGAGCGAAGTTTTACCGACGCCGGGAGGACCTACCAAACATAAAACCGGTCCCTTGATTTTTTTAACGCGCTTTTGCACCGCGAGATACTCAAGAATGCGCTCTTTAACCTCCTCCAGACCGTAGTGATCGCGCTCAAGCGTTTGCTCCGCATAAGCGAGATCCTGCTTCACCTTGGAATGCTTTTTCCAAGGCACATTGATCATCCAATCGATATAGCTGCGCACCACAGATGCCTCCGCAGACATCGGCGACATCATCTTCAATTTATTCAGCTCAGCCTTAACCTTCTCTTCGGCCTCCTTGGTCATGCCGGCCTGCTGGATTTTCTTCTCCAGCTCTTCGGACTCGTTGGGCGCCTCATCCATTTCCCCCAACTCTTTCTGAATCGCCTTCATCTGCTCGTTCAGATAATATTCGCGCTGACTTTTTTCCATCTGCTTCTTAACGCGCCCTCGAATGCGTTTTTCCACCTGCAACAGATCGATTTCGGCCTCCATCACCGCCATCAAATGCTCGAGGCGTTCGCGAATATCGGCAATTTCCAGCACATTCTGTTTTTGCGCCAAATCCATTGCCATATGCGCGGCAATCGTATCCGCCAAGCGGCCGGGCTCATCGATGCCCGATAAAGATGTCAGCACTTCGGAAGGAATTTTTTTACTGAGATTGACGTATTTTTCAAACTGGGCGAGAGCCGAGCGCACCAACGCCTCCCCCTCCCGACTCTCCAAGACATCCCCACCTAACTCGACGCCCACGGCGGTCAGGAAATCGTCGCCATCGCTGATAAAGTCCAGCTTCGCTCGATAACTACCCTCCACCAACACCTTTACGGTGCCATCGGGCAGACGTAATAGCTGCAGAATGCTGGCTACCGTGCCAATACGATAAACATCGTCGCGCCCAGGCTCGTCCACCGCGGCACTCTTCTGCGCTACCAACAAAACCTGTTTGTCTGCGGCCATCGCCGCCTCCA
>DATIED010000699.1:0-5289 GCA_035455965.1 Spongiibacteraceae bacterium | reverse complement strand
GGAGCTATGCCAGGATAGCGTCGAGTGGGAGCCGTATGCGGCAGTAAGTAATATTAGAAAATTGCAGCTCAAGATGTCGGGCTGAGCAACCAATAATTTTATTAGCGTCGCCGCGTATCGACTCCGGTCGCCAGACATCTTGCCCGATAGTGGACATTGAAGCAGGCGACCATTTATATTGGGGAGTCTAAAAATTCGTAGCACGGGCTGTTTGCCTTAACAGCAGGGAGGTGCCGCCATTCCGTCCACTGGAGCTCACACCAGTAAACATTGGGTTTTGACTCTGACGGTGTCGGCGGCGCTGCTGGCAATCGCAGCGCCTATTCTGCTGTCGATTCACCTCGCCAATCGGGAGGCGTTAAGCGCGGAAAAGCAATTCGTACTCAGTTATGCGCGAGATGTACTGAGCCGCTCCGAAGCCACCACCGATCAGATTGAAGTCGGCTTCAAAGCCTTGGGTAGCGTCGCTGGAGCCTCTCCCTGCTCTCCGGAAAGCCTCGCGCTCATGACGAAAATCGACGTTGCGTCCAGCTATATTCAGGCGATCGGCTATGTATCCCAAAATCGCTTTCTTTGTTCTTCGCTAGGTAGCGAGGCCGAAAATTTCGATCTGGGGCCGGTCGATCAGGTCCAGCCCAGCGGCGTCAAGTTGCGCACAAACGTCGAGCTCCCCTTCGCTAAAGGAACGCGATTTCTGGTGGTCGAGCGCGATGGCTACGCGGCAATCATCCACAAAGATCTACCCATCGATATCACCAGTGAAGCGAAAGACCTGTCGCTTGCTACGCTCTCCGGAGCTGGCGTGCGCCGCGTTCTGACCTCGCGCGGCTTCGTGAAACAGGAGTGGCTCACGGAACTCCTCGCCGGTCGGGAAGCGGTCATTGTGGACCGTGGTTACGTCGTTGCAGTCGTGGCATCGAAGCGCTACTACATCGGAGCTATTGCTGCTCGCCCCGTCGCTTTACTCAGCGCGCGGGTCCGGGCTGCGGCGATGATCATTGTGCCGGTGGGGGTTATGGCCGGAATCCTCCTGGCGTGGGCGATTTTCTATCTCGCGAGATTGCAACTGGCATTGCCCGCCGTGATCAAAACAGCGTTGAAGCGCGATGAATTTTTTTTGGTGTACCAGCCGATAGTCGACTTGCGAACGCGGCAATGGATCGGCGCGGAGGCATTAATCCGCTGGCGCCGACCGGGCGGTGAGATGGTGCGCCCGGACGCTTTCATCCCTGCGGCTGAAGATAGTGGTTTGATCCAGCGCATCACCGCGCGCGTGGTGCAGATCGTCGCGCGCGATGCAGTCGGGTTGTTTCAGCAGTATCCCGAATTCCATATAGGCATCAATCTTTCGCCGGCGGATCTGCACGATGAATCCACGACCGATATGCTTCGTCAACTGGCCACGACTACCAAGGCAAAGCAGGGTAATCTGATCGTCGAGGCCACCGAGCGTGGATTCACCGATCCCCTGTTTGCCAGAGAAATCGTGAAGCAGATACGCGCGTCCAACATACGCGTTGCAATCGACGACTTTGGCACCGGCTACTCCAGTCTTTCTCAGTTGGAAAGTTTTGAACTCGACTATCTGAAGATCGACAAATCGTTCGTGGATACTGTCGGCACCGCTGCCGCGACCAGCCAGGTCGTATTGCATATCATCGAGATGGCGAAGTCGCTGAAGCTTGAGATGATCGCCGAAGGCGTCGAGACCGAAGCACAGGCGCAGTTTCTGCACGAGCGCGGAGTTCAATACGCCCAGGGTTGGCTGTTTGCGAAACCCATGTCGTTTGAGGATCTGCACTCCAGACTGGCGGTGGACTCCATCGATACAAAATATTCTTAGCGCTCGACCAATCATCGGCGCTTTACATTCCGGTTTATGATTTTTAGCGAAAAAATTCGCTGAAAACCGTGGTGTAACAAGTTAGCCGATAACTTTAATTATTTTTTGCCGTAGCGGGCGAGAGGCTGTCGAGATGGCTGCACTCCAATCATGCGATCGGAGTGCGCTATTGTGAAAATAAAATTTATCGATTAATCGCGGGCAACCTTCGTCAGACAGTCCGGGCTTGAGTCGCCCAATTGGAAACCGCCTTCGCAGTCGAGAATGGTGCCGGTGATATAGGCGGCCAGCGGCGAGCTTAGAAAGATCGCGGCATTGGCGATTTCTTCGCGCTGACCGAAGCGGCGCAGCGGCAATTGCTCGGTCCACTTCTTACGAATTTCATCGGTCGATACCAGTCGCGCCACGCCTTCAGTACCCTCTATCGGTCCGGGTGAAATGCCGTTGACACGGATGCCGGCGGGGCCCCATTCCATCGCCAGACATTTAATCAGCATATTGACGCCAGCTTTTGCTGCACAGACATGCGCCTGAAACGGCATGGGGTTAACGGCTTGACCGGCGGTGATGGCGATTAACGAGGCGCCGCGCTGATTGATGTAATCGAAGGCTGCGCGAAATACGTTGTAGGTGCCGAGCAGGTCGATATCGATAACGGTTTTGAAACCTTTCGCGGAAAGATTGACGGCGGCAGCGGGGAAGTTGCCGGCGGCGCCGGCAACGACGATATCGATATTGCCGAATTTGTCGCGCGTGGCTTTTAAGCTGGCCTCGATTGCATCGAAATCGCGCACGTCCGCCGATAACCCAATCGCTTCTCCGCCGCTTGCTGTCACGATTTCCTTGGCGGCATTGTCGGCTTTTACCGGATCGCGGCCGACCACTACCACTTTGGCGCCTTGCTGGGCAAAGCCGATGGCGATTCCAAGATTGATGCCGCTGGTGCCGCCGGCGATGTAGGCGACTTTGCCTTTTAAGGTGTCTTTAGCAAACATTCGTTACTCCTGCGCGAAGCGCTGCGATGACTGGGTGGTAGCCGTTCATTAATCTGTTGGTACGGCATCGAATGATTTTAATGGGATGACATTGTGCCGCAACGGCTTGCCGAAGCAAAGAAAGTCGGTATTGATTTTGGCGCTATCGATTGAATGCCCGCGATGGGCAAGCTAATCTAGTCGCTACTTGCGGCCGCTTGGTCGCACGCTATTTTTATCGATGGAGAACACATTCATGCCGGATCAAACTGCAACCGACGAGCGCACCATCTTGAATACCCTGGGCGATTTTTCGCGCATTATCGATCGTAAACAGTGGGCGCGAATCAACGAAGTATTTGCCGCCGATGTTACGTTCAATTACGGCGACGGCCAGGAGCAGGCGGGTACCGACGCACTGTATCTGCAGTTTAGAAAATTTCACAATCGTTGCAGCGCTACGCAGCACTTGCTCGGCAGCATTCAATTGGAGTTGAGCGGCGATACCGCCGTGACGCGCGCCTATGTACAAGCTCGGCATCAGGGCAAAGACGAAAAAATTGCGCTGTTTTTCGACACCAATGGCGAATACACCGATCGCTGGCAACGACGCCCTGAAGGTTGGCGTATTGTGCGGCGCGATGCGCGCTGGGATTTATTCAGCGGCGATAGCTCGGTGTTGTTTAACTAATTATGTTCAACCAGCCTTCGTGCCGCAAAGGCTGGTATTTAGTTAGCTAATTGTTGTGCAGTACAACTGTGTGCAATCAACCGCGCTTCATTAACCGCGCGCTTACTATTTGCCGCGCGGCTCCCTCGGCAAACCGAGCGCGCGCTCGGCGATAATATTGCGCTGAATCTGGTTGGTGCCGGCATAGATAGTATCGGCGCGCGAATTGAGAAATAAACTTTTCAAGCCCCGGAAGCGATAGCCGGGCGCATCGACCAGCTCGCCTTGCGCGCCCAACACATCCATCGCTAACTCACCGAGCCGTTTATGCCACGAGGCCCAATAAATTTTCGAGGTGAACACTTCCGGACTCATGCGACCGTGCTGCGCATTACTGAGCATGCGCAACGCGCTATAGCGCATGATTTTTAAACCGATATAGGCATCGGCGATGCGTTGGCGAATATCGCTGTCGCGGTATTTGCCATTGGCTGTTGCTGCGTCGATCAACTGACCGAGTTCGTGCCAGAACGACATTTGCTGGCCCAGCGTAGCGGCGCCGCGCTCGAAGGCGAGGGTGCCCATCGTCACGGCCCAACCGCCGCCGACTTCGCCGATAACGTTGTCTTTAGCCGTGCGCGCGCCATCGAAGAACACTTCGCAGAAATGCTCGTCATTGACCATCGTTTTGATCGGCCGCACGGTGACACCGGGTTGATGCATCGGCACCAGCAAATAGCTCAGGCCCTGCGGTCCGCGACTACCTTCCTCGGTGCGGCACACGACAAATCCCCAATCGGCGAATTGCGCGAACGAGGTCCAGATCTTTTGACCTTCGATTACCCATTCATCGCCATTCGGGCCTGATTCAAGCCGCGCTTTCGTGCGCACGTTGGAAAGATCGGAGCCGGCACTGGGTTCGGAAAAACCCTGGCACCACATTTCTTCGCCGCGCGCGATCGGCGGTAGAAAGCGCTGTTTCTGGGTGGCGTTGCCGAACGCCAAAATGGTCGGCCCGCATAATTCGGTGCCGATATGATTGACGCGGCCAGGCGCGCCGAGCCGCACATACTCCTCGGCAAAAATAACCTGTTCGGGAAGGGTTGCGGCGCGGCCGCCAAATTCTTTCGGCCAGCTGATGCAACTCCAGCCGCCGGCGTGCAGTGCTTTTTCCCACTGCAGCCGCTCGGGAATTTTGCCGGTGATCTCTTCGTGGAAGCGCAGATGCGCAAAGGGACCGCTTAGTTGCTGGTCCAGCCACGCGGCGACCTCGCTGCGAAAAGCTTCTTGCTCGGGACTAAAACCTAATTGCATTATCGGCTCCCGGTGCTGTGCTGTTGCGGCTGGCTGCGCGCAGGGCCCAGCAGCGTAATTTCGCCGTTAAAGAGTTGCTCGGCGATACATTCGCGCTGATAACGACTATCGCCCAACAGATTCATCGAGGCGCGCGCGCGCTTGAAATACAACTGCGCGTCGTGCTCCCACGAATAACCGATACCGCCGTGAATTTGAATCGCTTCGCCAGCGCATTTAAAAAAGGCATCGGCGCAATAGGCCTTGGCGACTGCTGCGGCCTCGTTGAGCTGCGCAGGATTTTCCGTCGCCGTACAGGCCGCGTAATAGACCGCTGATTTTGCGGCCTCCACCAGTACCATCATATCGGCGAGTTTATGTTTGATCGCCTGAAAGCTACCGATAGCACGGCCGAATTGTTCGCGTTGTTTCGCGTATTCCGTCGCGAAGGTCAAACATTTTTCCGCGCCGCCGGCCTGCTCGGCGGCGAGCGCGATATTGCCGAGCGC
>DATIED010000698.1:0-12244 GCA_035455965.1 Spongiibacteraceae bacterium | reverse complement strand
TGGTGGCATACAACCCGTAAATGCCAGGCACTCCCGACGCCACGGCATAGGCGATCCCCACCGGCACCAGCATGCTGGTCAGCACTAAGCCCGCGCTGATATCGCTGATTAGCCAGGCCGGCTGGTAGGCACGGATCATCTGTAAACCGGGCAGCCAGCGCTGCCAACCCTCGATCGCTTGCGGACGCGCCAGTCGGCCGGGTTCGAGGGGTGTCGCTTCGTCAGTCATAAGCACTTCCTAAACATGAAGCCTAAGCCGCGGGCTTAAGCAAAGGTGTCGCTCAGTGTGTTGCACTCAATGCCCAGGTACGCTGGGCACGAAAAAAAATGCCAGACCAAAAATCAGATACACCGCCAGCAGTTGCACACCGCGCAGCCAGTCGGAGCGTCCGTCGCCGGCGACCTGTCCGGTGATCAATACCGATAGCAATACTGTCAGTACCAGACCGCCGGAAAACACCAGATCCATCGGCGCCGGTCCCACCCACAAACTTGCTAGTACCAGTACCGGCGCGACAAACAATGCGACCTGCACACTTGAGCCGATTGCAATGGCGAGCGATAAATCCATACGGTTTTTCATGGCGGCGGAAATAGCGCTGGCGTGTTCGGCGGCGTTGCCGAGAATCGCGATGACGAAGACGCCGACGAAAACGTTGCTCAATCCGAATTCATGCGCCGTGGGTTCGATGGCACCGACCAGAATTTCGCTGACCCAGGCGATCGCGGCCGTCGCTGCAGCCAGAATCGACAGGGATTTTGGCAGCGGCCATAGAGCGGGGCGATCGGTACCGATTTCATGCTCCACCGATCCGACAAACAGCGCCTTGTGCGTGATCAATGAAAAAACGAGAAACAGCATGTACACAGCGAGCAGAACCACGGCAATGGACACGCTCAACGACACCAGATTGTGCGCCAGATCCGTCGCTAGCTCAGTCATCCCGGCCGAAATGCGTTTGCCGACCGCGCCGCTGTATGCGGCGGGTAAAACCAGCGCGATCGCGGACAAAGTCAGCAGCGTGGCCTGCGATCGGGTGCCGGCGGCGTTGTAATTTTGCTCTGCATGGCGCAATCCACCGGCGAGCATCGATGCACCCAGCACCAGTAAAATATTGCCCACGATCGAGCCGGCGATGGAGGCTTTGACCACGTCGTGCAAACCTGCCCGCAAAGCGGCAAAGGCAATGATCAGTTCGGCTGCATTGCCAAATGTGGCGTTGAGCAGACCGCCGACACCTTCCCCGGTTCTTTCCGCCAGATGCTCGGTGGCTCGGCTCATCCAGCCGGCCAATGGCAGGATAGCGAGCGCGGCTGTCAGGAATACCAGCAAATGCTGTTGCGGCATGAAGTGCGTCAGGGCGATGGCGATGGGTACAAAGATCAGGAGCCAGTTGAGCATGCCGTGCCCCCCATCGTTCTCGCCAGCGCGGTCATGCTGGCGACCCTGGCGAATCGCTCGCCTCACCAGTGACGCCCACATCGTCGATGTCGCGCCGTTCCGCCGCGGTGGGGTCTGGGTCGGCGAAGCCGGTGCGCGCGCAATACGCGCGCTGGGCATTGAGCAGCGTGGTGAAATGCCGGTCGTCCGGCACCAACTGCGGCAGGCCGCGCTCCTCGAGTCGCGCCTTGGTCTCCGCGCGCCGACCGGCGATGGCTAGCTCGACGCCGCGGCGGGTGAGCTCGGCGTCGAACTCGAGCACGGCGTCTATGCCGGTCACATCGGATTGCGTGATCGGCAGCATGTCGATGACAAACCAGCGCAGCTGAGCGCCTTCGCGATCGGCGGCTTTAATCGCCTCGCGCTTGAAATAATCGGCGTTGAAAAATACCACCGGCCCGTTGAAGCGGAACATGACGAGGCCCGGCGTCACCACCGCGTCGGGGTGGCGGGACAAGGCGTGAAAACCCTGCGCGCCCGGAATCGTGCCGAGGATTTCGACGCGCGGACGCGCCACCAGCTGCACAAAGCGCAGCAGCGACAGCACCACCACAAACACGATCGCCTGTAGCGCTCCGAAGCGGATCACGCCGATGGTAGCGATCAGCGAAATACCGAATTCGATTCTATTGACCCGCCAGAAGTGCTGCAGCGAGCGCAGATCGAGCAGCGACAGCGCCGCCATGATCAGCACCGCGCCGAGCGCCGCGACCGGGACAAACTGCAGCGGCGCGGTCAGAAACAGCAGCGCCAGCGCCACCGCCGCGGCGGCAATCAAGCCGGCGACCCGGGTGCGGCCACCGGCCGAGTCGTTCATCGCGGTGCGTGAGTCGGCCCCGGAGATCGCAAAGCCAGAAAAAAGCGCCGACGCGATATTGGCGATGCCGAGCGCGGCAAATTCGCGATCGACATCGATGTCGTAGTGATTCTTCGCGGCGAAGCTGCGCGCGGTCAGCATTGCGCTGGAAAAACTGATCAGCGCGATGCCGGCGGCGCCACCCAGAATTTCGCCCAGATGATCGTCGAGCAGCTGCAGCGAATCGGCGGGCATTCCCAGCATTGGCAAACCCGACGGGACCCGCCCCAGCGTGGCGACGCCAGCGGACTCGAGCCCGAACAGAGCCACCGCGGTCGCAGTCACAATCATCGCGATCAACCCGGCTGGCAGGCGCTTGGTCATGCGCGGCGCGAGCAGCAACACCGCGAATGCAAAGATACCGACCGCTAAAGTCGGCCAGTGAATCAGCCCGATCTTGCGATAGATCTCCAGCGCCACCTTGGGGATGCCCTTGTGCTCGATGGCGAAACCGAACAGCTTGCCGGACTGGCCAAGCGCAATGCTGATCGCGACGCCGTTGAGAAAGCCGACCAGAATCGGCCGCGACAAAAAATTCGCCAGCGCACCCAGCTTGAGAAAGCTGGCAGCGATGCAGAACAGCCCCGCGAACAGCGTCAACACCGCCGTCAACGTCATATACGCCTGTGGATTGCCGAGCGCGAGCGGGCCGATGGTGGCGGCGACCAGCGCGCAGGTGGCCGCATCGGGGCCGAGAATGAGCTGGCGCGAGGTGCCGAAGAAAAAATACACCAGCAGCGGAAAAATACTGGAATACAAGCCGATTTCCGCCGAGAACCCGGCCAACTGGGCGTAGGCCACGCCGACCGGCAACGCCACCGCTGCCACCGCCAGACCGGCGGCGATATCGTGCGACAGATCCTCGCGCTTGTAGCGCAGCAGCTCCGGCACCCCCGGCGCGAAGCGGCCGATTCGTTCGGACAGCGAAGGCTTCATTGCTACCTCCTCGGCTCAGCTGCGCCGGTTAGCCATCCGGCTGCAGCGCGTTAGGGCGTGGTGGCAATGGGTTCCGGCTGGGACTGAGCCGGCATGGTTGCGGACAAAGCAGGGGCGGAAGTGGCCGGCGCAGCGTTGGCATCCCTATTGGCTTCAGCGCCAGCCGTACCGGTTGCGTCCGCCGCTTGCCAGCCGCCACCGAGGGCGCGGTACAGGTTGACCACCGCGATATGTTCGTCGGCGCGAATCTGCGCCAGGCTCAACTCGGCACTGAACAGCGCCTGATCGGCGATCAGGATGTCGAGATAGCTGGACAAGCCGCCCTCGTAACGCGCGCGGGCGAGGTCGGCGGCATCGCGCAGCGCAATCACCCCTTTTTCAACTTCCACTGCGGCAGTACGCTTTTTCTCGATCGTCACGACCGCATCGGCGGTATCGCGAAAGCCGTTTTGCACGGCCTTCTGGTACTGCGCCATCGCCTGGTCGAAACGCGCTTTGGCGGCCGCGTAGTTGGCGCGGATGGCACCGCCCTGGAATAGCGGCTGGAAGATATTGGTGCCGAACGACCAGATGCCCGCGTCGCTCTTGCCGAGGTCATTGAAATCGTGGCTCAGGCCACCGGTTGCCGCAGTGATACTGATCGACGGAAAAAACAGCGCCTTGGCCGCACCGATATCGGCGTTGGCGGCAATTAAATTCTGCTCGGCCTGGAGGATATCGGGGCGACGCTCGAGCAACTGCAGCGGCAGGCCGAGCGGCAGCTCGGGCGGCAACGATTGCGCGGTCAGCGAATCGCCGCGCGCGACTGGCCCAGGCCCTCGGCCGAGCAGCAGATTGAGCAGATTTTCCTGCAGCGCGATGCGACGCTCGACGTCCTGCGCGGTGGCCGCCGTGGCCGCCCGGTTAGCTTCGGCCTGATCGACTTCGAGCCGATTGGAAGCGCCGCCTTCCAACCGATCGCGGTAGAACTGAGTCTGCTCCGTGTTCGACTTTAAAGTCTTGATCGATATCTCATGCTCAAGGTCGAGCTCGAGCAGCGTGAAATAGGCCGTGGCGATATCGCCGATCAGCGTTACCACTACACCGCGGCGGCCCTGCTCGGTGGCCAGCCACTGGGCAATCGCGGACTCGTCCTGGCGGCGCAGGCGGCCGAACAGATCGAACTCCCACGACAGCTGCAGGCTGGCGTTGTAGTTGCGTTCGGTGTGATCGGAGGCGAACAGGGCCGGATCGGACAGGCGCGAGCCGTTATTGGCCAGGTAGCCGGCACCGATGCCAACCTGCGGAAATAGCGCGCCGCGGGCGACGCCAGCGTAGGAGCGATACTCCTCGACGCGCGCGGCGGCAGTGCGCAGATCGTAATTGTTAGCCAGACCAGTGTGGATGAGGTCGACCAGCACCGGGTCCGGGAATACCTGCGCCCAGTCCAGGTCGGCCAGCGAATGCTCGGTGGCCGCCGTCGGAGCGCCGCGATACTCGGCCGGCACCTCGTTTTGGGGGCGTTTATAATCCGGTCCGACTGCGCAGCCCGCCAGCGTGGCGAGGGCGGCGAGCAGGGCAATGCTAAGCCGCGTTTCCCGCACAGGCCGGGGGCAGCGATCAGGCTGAGGGGCGCGCTCGGAACCCATCGAGCCAATCGAATTTACGCGCACAAGAAAAAGCGGGTTCATGATGCGTGCTCCCCCGTGGTTGGCGCGTCCTTGTCTGGCTTGGCGTCGGGGCTCATACCCGCCCCGGCTTTTTTGTCGGGTTTAGATACCAGTTTCTCGATGACTACAAACAGCACGGGCACCAGACAAATACCGAGGAAGGTAGCGATCAGCATGCCGCAGAACACCGCCATGCCCATGACCTTGCGCGCCTCGGCACCGGCGCCGCTGGCGGTGAGCAGCGGCACGACGCCGAGAATGAAAGCGAACGCCGTCATCAGGATTGGGCGCAGGCGCAACTTCGCGCCTTCGAGTGCGGCAGCGACAATCTCCATGCCTTCCTCGCGTTTCATCTTCGCAAACTCGACGATCAGAATGGCGTTCTTGGCCGCGAGGCCGATCAGCATGATCAAGCCGATCTGCGCGAACACATTATTTTCGTAACTATTGCTGAAGAAGCGTGCCACCCACAGTCCGAGGAAGGCGCCAAAAGCGGCGAATGGGGTGCCCAGCAGCACCGCGAATGGCAGGCTCCAGCTCTCGTACTGCGCCGCCAGAATCAGGAACACCATCAGCATCGCAAACGCGAACACCACTGCGGCAGTGCCCTCGGCGCGCTTCTCCTGGAACGAGGTATCGGCCCAGGCGTAGCCCATTTCGCTCGGTAGCGTCTCGGCGGCAACTTCTTCCAGTGCTTTTAGTGCGTCGGCCGAGCTGTAGCCCGGCGCCGGCACGCCGCTCAATTCGGCCGAGCGGAACAGGTTGAAACGATTGGTGTATTCGGGGCCCGATATCGGTTTGTTGCGCACCAGCGTATCGAGCGGCACCATTTGCCCGGTGGTGCGGCTGCGCACGAAGAACAGCGACAACGATTCGATATTGGCACGGAACTCCGGTTCGGCCTGGGCGTAAACTTTATAGACGCGACCGAAACGGTTGAAGTCATTGATGTAGTTACTGCCGAGCAATGCGCTCAATGTGGTGTTCAGATCGTCCAGCGACACGCCGAGCTTCAGTGCCTTGTCGCGATCGATATCGACAAAAATCTGCGGCACGTTAGAGCTGAACAAGGTGAAAATGCGGCCGATTTCAGGACGCTTCTGCGCGGCCTGGATAAACTTCTGTGCCTGCTCCGCCAGGTATTCCGGTGAATTGCCTGCGCGGTCCTGCAGCATCATGGTGAAGCCGGCGCCGGTGCCAAGACCCGGAATAGGCGGTGGGCCAAACGCGATTGCCATGGCTTCGGGCACCTCTTTCGCGAGCGCTCCATTGATGGCCGCGAGCACGCCGTTGGCATGAGCGGCGGCAGTGGTGCGCTCGTGCCATGGTTTCAGTGAAACGAAGAACGTCGCCATGTTGGACGAGGTCGCACCGGTCAGCAGCGACAGGCCGGTAATCGTCGTATAGGTATCGATGGCTTCATTGCCGGCGAGAATTTTTTCGATCTTGCGGGTGACCGCATCGGTGCGTTCCAGCGAGGACGCCTCCGGCAACTGCACGTTCACCAGCACGTAGCCCTGATCCTCGACCGGTACGAAGCCCGCCGGAATATGCTTGGCGAGCAGCACAATCGCCGCTATCACGACGCCGATAAAAATCAGGCTGCGGATCGATTTGCGAATCAGGATCGACACCACGCTCATGTAGCCGCCGGTGAAGCGCTCGAACACGCGGTTGAAGCCGTTGTAAAACGGTGTCATGAAACTGCGCTGGCCGCTGGTTGGCTTCAGCAGCAGCGACGACAGCGCGGGGCTCAGGGTCAACGCGCTGATCGCGGAAAACAGCACGGAAATCGCAATGGTGATAGCGAACTGCTGATAGAGCAGACCGGTGATACCGCTGATGAAAGCCACCGGCACGAATACCACCGACAGTACCAGCGCGATCGCGATCACCGGCCCGGATACTTCCTCCATCGCCTTGATCGTGGCCTCCTTTGGTGAGAGCCCGCGCTCGATATGGTGCATGACCGCTTCGACCACCACGATAGCGTCGTCGACCACGATACCGATCGCCAGCACGAGACCCAGCAACGACAACACGTTGACCGAAAAACCCAGCAGCGGAAACACCATGAAGGTGCCGATCAGCGATACCGGTACGGTCAGCAGCGGAATCAGGGTTGCGCGCCAGTTCTGCAGGAATACGAACACGACGATCAGTACCAGCACCACCGCCTCGAACAAGGTGTGGACGATTTCGTTGATGCCCTCGCTGATCGGCAGCGACGTATCGAGCGTGATCTTATATTCCAGATCGGCGGGGAAGCGCTGACTGAGTTCGCCCATCAGTTTGCGGATATTGCCGACGGTTTCCAGCGCGTTGGTACCGGGCATCTGGTACACGGCGATAGCGGCGCTCGGCTTGCCGTTAAGGCGGCCTTCCTGCGTATACAACAGCGCGCCGAGTTCGACCCGACCGACGTCTTTGACCCGCACCTGCGAACCATCGGCGTTGGAGCGGATCACGATCTCGGCAAACTCCTCGGCCGACAACAGCCGGCCCTGGGTGCGCACGGTGTAGGTGAATTCGGTGCCGGTGGGCGAGGGCGGCGCGCCGATCTGGCCGGCGGGGCTCAACACGTTCTGCGCTTTGACCGCGCTGATGATATCGGGCACGGTCAGGCCGAGCTTGGCGATACGATCCGGATTGATCCATATCCGCATCGCGTAATCGCTGCCGCCGAACAAAGTGACCTGGCCGACGCCGCGGGTCCGCGACAGCGCGTCGTTGATATTGATTGCCGCGTAATTGGACAGAAAGTTTTTGTCGAAGGTTGAATTGGGCGAACTCAGTGAAACGATCAGCAGGGGAAAGTTGAGCGATTTTTTAACCGATACGCCGTATTCCTTTACCGATTGCGGCAGCGATGGCAGCGCCTGCGACAGGCGGTTCTGGGTGAGCACGTTGCTCATGTCGAGATTGGTGCCGACTTCGAACGATACAATCAATTTCAACGTGCCGTCGTTCGCGTTGGTCGACTTCATGTAAATCATATTGTCGACGCCGTTCACCTGCTGCTCGATCGGCGTGGTGACGGAAGCTTCGACATCGGTGGCGGAAGCGCCGACAAAGGTTGTGGTCAGTTGTACCTGCGGCGGCACGATTTCCGGATATTGGGCATTGGGTAATCGGCTCAACGCCACAAGCCCGAGGATAACCATCACAATGGCCATCACGATAGCCACGATCGGGCGGTTGACGAAAAAACGGGCCATCATAGCGTCGGTCCCTTTCTTAAAGCCTTGTCAAAGGCGTGCTCATACAGGTTGGAGGGAGCGGCTTAGGATTTTGCCGGCGGCGTAGAGCTGGGCGGCGGTGCCGGATTGGCCGGTGGCGTCGAGCTTGGCGGCGGTGTCGAGTTGGCCGGAGGCGCCAGCGCGGTATCGATCTGTTCCAGCTTGGGCGTCACGACGGAGCCATCCCGAACCCGTTGCAAGCCCTCGGCAATAATTTTCTCGCCCGGCTTGATGCCTTCGCTGATAACCCATAGATCGCCAAAACGGGCGCCGGTTTTTACCGTACGCAATGCGACCTTGTTATCCGCGCCGACCACTGCGACTTGATAAATACCCTGAATCTCCTTGATCGCGCGCTGCGGAACCAACAAGGCGTTGGGCAGTGTTTCTGCAGTGACCCGCACGCGACCGTATTGACCGGGGCGAATTAAGCGCTCTGGATTGGCGAACGCAAATTTGACCAGCAGCGTACCGGTTTGCGCATCGACGCCGCGATCCACCGCTGCGAATGTACCTTTGTGCGAATAAATCTCTCCGTTCGCCAGTTCCAGTTGCACATCGAGCGGCTGGCTATTGGCAGTACGCGGGCCACGCTTGGCCACCTTGAAATATTCGGCTTCGCTGATCCCGACTCGAAACACGATGGGATCGATTAGCGACACGGTTGTTAACAATGTGCTTTCACCGCGCCCAACCAGATTGCCGGGTTTCACCTGAGTGATACCGACGATGCCGTCGATCGGCGAGCGAATAGTGGTGTAGCCAAGATTGAGTTTCGCCAGGTCGACCTGGGCGCGGGCCGCATCGCGTGCCGCTAACGCATTGTCGAGTTCCTGCCGGCTGACCGCCTGTTTCTTATAGAGTGGTTCGAAGCGGTCGACGTCGCCGCTGGCTTTGGTGAGGCGCGCCTGCTGGGTGGCCAGATCAGCCTGCAAAGGTTTGGGATCGATCTGATACAACAGCGTGTCTTTTTTAACGTACGAACCTTCAGTGAAATTGACGCTTTGCAGAAAACCCTCGACGCGCGCGCGAATTTCAACGTCCTGCTCACCTTGCGCCTCGCCGACCAGCTCCACGTATACGGGCACATCGCGCTGCAGCGGTTCGACGACTACCACTGCCGGAATCATCGCAGCTTTTTCAGGTGCTTTACCGCAGCCTACGAAGGTCGTACCGAGCCAGCCGGCAAGCGCCAGTTTTGCAAAGTACATTGCAATGTGCCTGGCGGACAGAGGGCGGCTATCGATCCGACTGTATCCTACCTTGCGTGTCAGCATTGAATGAAACTCCTTGGGAAATGATGTAAAACACGCTTGTCGCTACGCTATTGTTTCGCTGTCACGGACGTCGACTGGCGACACCAGCGACGTCCCAACAACGCCGCACCGCGATTGTTTGCTTGCGTGTCGGCGCCGCATTCCGCAAATCATTGCTCGCAGTTTTTATCGAGGACAGCGGCATCAGTCGATGCTGGCACCGGAATCCATTTTGGTGCTTTCACTATGGCGGGCGCGACATTGCACTGGCAATTGGACTTTAGTCCTATCGCGCGTAAGGAGGTGGTGGATTAAGCCCGAATAGTTACCTGCAATACGGGTCTTATTTATATAGATATATAGAAGGAGAGGGGAGAGAGCGGGGAGAGGACGATAGTCCGATTGAATCGGTCGAGTGCCGCGCTATCGATACCCTGCGCCGATGCAGTTTCGATGAGCGCAGTTAATACCGCCTCGAAAAAGACAGGAGCAGATTAAAAAGCTAATATTTCATGCTATCCATACCGATCGTCCCATAATCGATAATAAATACATTACATCAGCAGATACACTCACTCAGAAGGAGCTTTAAACCATGCAAGACTTTAACAATAAAGTTGCGGTCATCACCGGTGGCGCCAGCGGCGTCGGCAAAGCTATCGGCGAGCGTCTTGGACGCGCCGGCGCAAAAATCGTTATCGCCGATATCGAACAGAGCGCATTGGATAAAGTGGTCGCGGAATTCAGCGGTAAAGGCATCGAAGCGATCGGGCATCGCACCGACGTCACCAAACTGGAATCGGTCGAAGCATTGGCGGAAAAAAGTTTCGCGCATTTCGGCGCGGTACATCTGCTGTTCAATAACGCCGGTGTCGGCGCTGGCGAAGCGATGACCATGTGGGAAACCGGCATGAACGAGTGGGCCTGGGCGATCGGCGTCAACGTGATGGGCGTGGTGCACGGTATCAAAGCGTTTATGCCGCGCCTGCAGCAACAAAATCTCGAAGCACATATCGTCAATACCACCTCCAGCAACGGCGGTTTGATTGTGCTGCCGAACACACCTGCTTACGCGGCGACCAAAGCAGCCGTCACGGCAATGACCGAAGCGTTGTACTTCCAACTGACATCGATGAATTCGCCGATCAAAGTCTCGCTGTTGTTCCCCGGCCCGCATATCGTGCGCACCGGTTTGTTCGATTCCGGCCGCAATCGCCCGGCCGATTTACCGCGCGACGCCAATGCACTCGATATGGGCATTCGCACCGCCGACGATCTGCAAAAGCTGATGGAAAACTTCGGCCAGAAAATCGAAATCACTACCCCGGAAGAAGTCGCCGATCAGGTCTTCGAGGATTTGCAGAAAGACTTGTTCTACATTCTGCGCAACACCGAAAAAACCGAAGCGGCCGTACGCGCACGCACCGAATGGGTACTCGCACGCGAAAACCCATCGGCACCGGATGTGCTGTAAGTTTTTACTGCAGTTCGAGCTTGCTGCGAAAGCAATGTGTTTTCGCAGTGAGCTTTTTAAAACCCTTTGAGCCAATATTTTTAAACCGATTGAGCCATCGAACTCGAAGCCTGATATGAACTTGGTGGCGGGGTATTGGGGGTCTCTTTTTCAGGACTCGGAGGCAAGCAACCAAGTAGCCTTGTGCAATCGGCTTAGAAGAACTTGTCGGCTTCACGGATGAATCTTGCTCGCAGCTTCGAAGAGAACCACTTCATGTCCTGAAAAAGAGACCCCCAACACCCCGCTCCTGGCACGGACTTCTGTGCCTCAATAGTTCTACAAAAGCATGTAATCTCGTTCGGCCTAGAAGAACTTGTCCGCTGCACGGATGGATCGTGCTCGCAGCTTCGAAGAGAATTGCTTCTGTCCTCCCGAAAAAGAGACCCCCTACACGCCGCTCTGGCACGAATCCTCGTTGTTTAATATTTAGAGCTATCCAAAAAATCATTAACAAAGATTAAGACGTTATTGCGTGCTACAACTATAGAATCGCTGCCAACTCCAAACAGTCAGCGAGGCAAACTCCATGCGACGCAAAGTCATTCAATGGGCCACCGGCGGCATCGGCAAAGCGGCCATCGAAGGTGTAGTCGATCATCCCGATCTGGAACTGGTCGGCTGCTGGGTCAACAATCCGGCTAAAGTCGGCAAAGACGCGGGTGATATTGCCGGCACGCGTAAAACCGGCGTGCTGGCCACCAACGATATCCAGGCGATTCTAAAACTCGACGCCGATTGCGTGGTATATAGCCCAGCCTTTCCGGTCGAAGATGAAATCGTTGCGCTGCTCGAATCCGGTAAAAACGTCGTGACGCCGGTCGGCTGGTTCTATCCGTCCAAACATATCGATACCGCACGTCTGCAGGCGGCCTGTATCAAAGGCAACTCCGTATTGCACGGCACCGGCATTCACCCCGGCGGATTTTCGGAAAAATTCCCGCTGCACCTCACCAGCATGCAACGCGCAACCAGCTATGTGCGTGCGGAAGAATTTTCCGATATCCGTACCTACGGCGCGCCCGATATCGTCGGCGAGATGATGGGCTTCGGCAAAACGCCGGACGAAGTCGCATCGCGCGGCATTGCACAATATTTGGCGATAGGATTTTATCAGTCGATTCAGATGGTGGCCGATGCGCTGCAAATCGACATCGACGAATTCCAAACCAACTGCGAGTTCGGTTTGGCAACCGCACCGATTCCATCGCCGATCGGCCCGATTCCACCCGGTAAAGTCGCGGCGATGAAGTTGACCTGGACGGGTTTACAGAAGGGCAAGCCGATCATTGAAGAAATCGTCAACTGGTATATGGGCGAGGAGAACTTCGATAAGCCGTGGAAATTTGGCCCC
>DATIED010000697.1:0-2828 GCA_035455965.1 Spongiibacteraceae bacterium | reverse complement strand
CAGGCGCTACGCTGGAGCGCGCCGCATTTGTTCGGCGATCCGTTCGAACTGCATTATCAAACGACACTCGACCTCAGTAGCGCGAGTTTGCTCGACGTGCTGTTGCGCGAAGCACTGATTATGCTATTTGGACCCGACGTACCGAGCGGGCGCCATAATCGGCTGGTGAATATCATGGCGCGCTGGCGCGAACAGGAACGCTTCTGCGACGAGCAGGAAGCGGATACCGTGCTGCGTGAATTGCTCGGACAGATCGCCGAAATACAGGCGCATCAAGTCGATGAATATATGTTCGAATGGCAACGCTTCGCGCGCAATACTCGCATCGCCTGTTTTGCCGAAAAACCAAATAATGTCGCCTGCTGGCAACGCTTTGCGAGCAACCATCGAGGCGTTGCACTGCGCTTCAATTGCGGGGCCGATACTGCGCTGCCGAAGCCGCAGCGCGTTACCTACCACCAAAATGCACCACTGATTACGCATCAGCGCGAGCAGTTGGAAGTCATCTACGGCCGTCGCAGCGCGCCGACCAGCGCGGAGTTTCCGGAAAAATTATTGCTGAAGGGCCGCCAGGATCATCTCGAACAAGAATGGCGCTGCATCGACCGTACCACCGAGCTGGAAGACGAAGAGCCCGAGCATTGCTACGACACCCGCAAATTTCCTGCGCACGAATTGCGGGCGGTTTATTTCGGCGTATTCACCGCCGAGCGCGATAAGCAACATATCGGCAAGCTGGTGCGCGCCAACTATCCGACTGCAAAAATTTATCAGGCAATGGCTGCAACCGGTCGCTACGAGTTGGATTTTGTTAGCTGGAGTTCGCGCTGACCGTAGGGCGCAATAAGGCACAGCCGCATTGCGCTGCCTGCACACTGAAAAATAAATTCGGCGCAATGCCCTACGGTTATTGCGCCCTACTCTCCAACAACTTGCCTCCCCTATAAAATAGGACCCATAGGGCCTAAAGGGAGGTGCTGAGCGCAGCGAAGTGGAGGGGTCAGCGGACTCGATGAGTTACGCCGTACCTGCAAGTCCGCCACCCCTCTGTCACTGCGTGACATCTCCCCTATACAATAGGGGAGACAAGTTCGTGGCTGTACGCTAGGCACGGCGGTTGTTCAAAATGCTATTGCTGGCTGGCAGCAGAATTGAGCAAGGTTTCGGCGTAATCAGCAAGATGTGTCAGCAGCAGTTTTTGTTGTTCGCTTTCAGCGGCGGTATTCAATTCGGTTAGTCGACGACGATAGTCGTCGAGCACGATGCCCGCACCTGCGGCTGGATCGGTCAGGCGACGCGCACAAAACTGCGCCCACTCCTGCCGCTCTTCGTTCGACAATGTCTGCGGAAAATTACGCGCGCGATAGCGCCATAATAATTCCGGCAGACGTTTATCCTCAAAAATAAATGTTTGCCGCGCCAAGGTATCGCCTTCTGCTTTGCGCACCTGCAGCATCGTGGCACGATCGGCATCGCTAAAAAAACCGCCGCTGTAGAGCATCTGTTCGGGATCGTTGCTCACCCGGTATTCGGCCGAGGTAAAAACATCGCGCAACTTTCCCGCCAGATCTTTTGCTGCAAGTAATTGCCGGCGATGTTCCTCACACTTGGCCAAATCGACTTGAATACGCTGCGCAATCACGGTATCGACCATTTTTACGGTCGTCACCACCGGTGATTTATTGATATGAATCGTTTTCAACGGAATGCGCTCGCCGTTGAGCTGGTCGGTGGCGTTAAATACCCGTTCGCGAATTTGCTCGGCACTCAATGCAATTAATGGCGTCGGATCGATACTGAGATCGTAGCAAATCACGCCGTTGGCATTGGTGGGATGCATTGCCAGCGGCATGACCACAGCGCCGTTATTACGCGCAGCGCCGAACATACCGGAAATATGCAGCACCGGATTTTTTTCCACGATATTCAATAGCGCGGATACTTCGCGCTTATTGCGCAGCTTGAACAAATAATCGAATAATTTCGGCTGCTTTTGCTTGATGAGCCTGGCGATTGCTATGGTGGCGTACACGTCCGACAAAGCATCGTGCGCGTGCTCATGGGCGATACCATTCGCCATGGTTAAATCGGTCAATTTAAACGATGGCAAACCGTCGGCATTATCCGGCCACTTAATGCCACCGGGGCGCAAGGCGCGGCAGGCGCGCACCATATCGATAATATCCCACCGTGAATTGCCGTTCTGCCATTCGCGCGCATAGGGGTCGTAAAAATTGCGGTAGAGCGTGTAGCGCGTCACTTCATCATCGAAGCGAATACTGTTGTAACCGACGCCGCAGGTACCGGGCGCGCTCAACTCGCGATGAATCGCTGCGATAAATTCGTACTCGGACAGACCTTCGGTCAGCGCAAGCTGCGGCGCAATGCCGGTGATCAGGCAGGCTTCGGGTTGCGGCAGCAAATCTTGCGGCGGCCGACAGTACATGACCAACGGCTCGCCGATGATATTGAAATCGAGATCGGTGCGAATGCCGGCGAACTGGCAGGCGCGATCGCGCGAGGGATCGACGCCCCAGGTTTCGTAATCGTGCCAGTAGAAAGTTTGCACTGCGTGCGTCCTTTGCGGATTGAGTTGCGTTTTTCTAAAAAAGATGTATTTAGAACTACGTAAATAACGGCTTCGATATCGTATTCGTGCCAAAGGGATCGGCAAGGGGATTATTTTCTGGGCAGGCAGTGAAATTAATATTTTTCACCGCATCGTCATCCGTGGTTTTTCGGCTTCGAGCGCGTCGACAAGTATGGTGTAGCTAGCAACGCCGCCTCCGCTGCCCTGAAAACAATCCCCTTACCGCCCCCCTCACGAC
>DATIED010000696.1:0-5110 GCA_035455965.1 Spongiibacteraceae bacterium | reverse complement strand
CAGCGCGAATCAGCGTGGATTTACCGGCATTCGGCAACCCCAGCAAACCGACGTCGGCCAATACTTTCAATTCCAGCTTGAGGCTGCGCTGCTCGCCCTCGGTGCCCTTGCTGGTCTGACGCGGCGCGCGATTGGTCGACGATTTATAACGGGCATTGCCCAGGCCGTGCCAGCCGCCGCGCGCCACCAGCAGACGCTGGCCATCCTGCGCCAGATCGCCCAGTATCTCGCCGGTCTCTTCATCCATAACTGTCGTGCCGAGCGGCACGCACAGCACCACATCGTCGCCACTTTTGCCGGTGCAGTTGGCGCCCTTGCCGCTCTCGCCGCTCCGCGCCTGGTAACTGCGGATGTAGCGAAAATCCACCATCGTGTTGACGCCGGCGCTCGCCGCCAGATACACACTGCCGCCATCGCCGCCATCGCCGCCATCGGGACCACCGAACGGTACGCTTTTTTCCCGGCGAAAACTGAGGCAGCCGTTGCCGCCGTGGCCGGCCTGAACTTTGATGACTACCTCATCGACGAATTTCATTGCTGCCTGACTCGATCGAATTCGATCATGTGAGAATATTAATTAAACCGCACTGGAGCAGCGCTGTGACCGCGTCGATCGCCGCACTCTCAGCAGCCTGACCGACGCGCCTTGCGGGATTTTACACGCTCCGCGAGCGCAAACAAAAAAGCCCCAAAAAATGGGGCTTTTTTCACCATCCCGCCCGAGCTCAGGCGGCGACGATATTCACTACCTTGCGCTGCTCGCGCCCCTTGGTCTCGAACTGCACGACGCCGTCGATCTTTGCAAAAATCGTGTGATCCTTGCCGAGGCCAACGTTCACACCCGGACGAATTTTCGTGCCGCGCTGACGTACGATAATGCTGCCTGCGGTGACCACCTGGCCGCCAAAACGCTTCACACCGAGACGCTTGCTCTGTGAGTCGCGTCCGTTACGAGTACTACCGCCTGCTTTTTTGTGAGCCATTGCCGCTCTCCACTAGTTGATTCATTAGCCCGAGCATTCGAGCAACCGTCGATTGGGTAACCGTGCGTTTACGCGCTGATCCCGGTGATCTTGATGGCCGTGTACCACTGGCGATGACCCATCTGCTTCATATGGTGCTTACGGCGGCGGAATTTGATGATTTTGATTTTGTCGTGACGGCCTTGCTCGACGATCTCGGCGGTGACCAGGCCACCAGCTACGTAAGGAGCGCCAATTTGCAGCTTGCCATCATTGCTAACGAGTAAAACTTTGTCGAAATTGACGGTTGCGCCAGTGGCCAGCTCAATCTTCTCGACCTTCAACACTTCGCCCGGCTGGACGCGGTGTTGTTTGCCACCTGCTTCGATAATTGCGTAGGTCATTGCTTCATACTCCGTAAGAGCCTGCTTGCAACTTGTAAGTAGTACGGGTTTCGTACTGAATCCGGTCGCGACCGGGACAAGTCAGGCAGCGCGCGGCGTCGGCCGTTTGCTTTGGTTTAAATCGGCCATTGCTGCTGGCCACCACTAGAGGGCGACGGATTTTACGCAATGACCGGGGGGAACACAAGACCGATATTGCGTATTTCTCCAGTCCGCCCTCAACGCGCGGCCGACTCGCGCTCGTCGACAACGAAATACCGCGTCAGGGCGCGGTCGAGAAAGTTCTCTTCATCGGCGGCGATACGCGCCGCGATTTCCGGCGAGGTGGCGATGACCATCGCCGCATCGTAAGCGGCGCGATCCGGGTAGCAGGTCTCGGTGATCACGTCGAAATCAGGCGCGGTCGCGCCCGAATAAATATAGGCCCCCGCCAAATCGATAAAATTGCGGCGGTACTCGCACATTTGCGGCAACAGGCTCCACATCAGTGGCGCATGATTGTTTTCGTAGTAGGCGATAAAAGCTTCCCTCGACAAGCCTTCCTTCTTTTTCAACAATGCGATCGCTTTCAACATAATTACCCCCAGCGGTTTTGAGTGATACGTTTTTATTTCGGTGCCCGGCGGTACGCCCAGGCACATCGCCCGACTCTCCATCGCCAGCAATCCGGTATAAGATGGCTGCGATATCGACCCTGGCAACAATATTGACCACCCGGCAAGGGATGGAGAACAGCACCATGCTCCGAGCTTATGCAGCATTATTGGCGTGTCTGCTAAGCGGCGCACCAGCGTTCGCACAGACCGCGACCACCAACAATAGCGCCGCAGGCAGATTCGGCGCGCCGCCCAGTGCAATAGCGGTTAACAACAATGCCAATACGCCGGCCGGCAACAATAACAATGCGCCGACCAATGGCCAAGACAAAACTAACAGTAGCGGTTGCAGCCGCAGCAATTGGCTGGCCGGCAAATGCACGGCCTACCCCGGCCAATATCCTGGCACCTCGCGCTATCGCCGACCGATCGTCGTCGTGCCGGCATCCGCGCCGGCGCCGGTCGACGATACCCCGCTGGCCAGCGATTGGGAGGGCTGCCGGAAAACCAAGTTAAATCAGTTGAATCTGACAGAGAGCGGCAATCTGGAGCGTGCCAAACAGCTGGACGAATGGCTGTGGAAGAATTGCCGCTCCTACTCGGAGGATTTGCGCCAACTGGAACAGGATCAGATGTAAGAGCCACCGTTAATACTGGCACCCCAATCGAGCCCGACTATAGTTAGTTAAACCCAGATTAAACGCACCTCTGCAACGTGCGGTTAGCCGAAGTGGTTTTTACAATAACGCTGCGAACCGATCAAATGTCGCCAATGAGCGGCGAAGGGATGCAACCATGGCTCTACCGCAAATTTACGGACACGCGATCTATCTATTACTGCGCAACGAAAAAATAGCGGAGTTCAACAACCGCCTCGATGAAGCCAGAAAAGCATTATTGAGCGGTGGCAATTACCGCGGTCTCGATCTGCGCAACTTAAACGCCGATGGACTGGATTTCAGCGATGGCTATTTTCGCGGCGCCGATCTGCGCGGCATCGACTTCCGCAATACCAATCTGGAAGGCGCCAGCATGATCGATGCGAAGATCTCCGGTTGTTACTTCCCCAAACAACTGGATGCCGAAGAAATTCGGCTGTCGATCACGCAGGGCACGCGATTGAGATACCGGACCTGACGGCCCGGGTATTTAGTCGTTAGATTTTAGGCTTTAGTAGTTGGCAAAGGCAGCTCTCGCCAGCAGATGGATAGCTCTGTTTTCCTAACTACTAAAACCCAACTACCAACTACTATTCAGAAAGGTAGCGGCGACGCTTATTATCTTTTAGGAAAGCCAAATCGACAGCGACAAAACCATCGACGCAATCGGAGAAATCCGGGTCGATATTGAAATCGACAAACTGCACGCCACCCGCTTCGCATAATTCCGAATATTGCTTGTAGAGCATCGGCGCGGCGACACCCATCGCCGCCAGCTCGGCTTTCAGCTGCGCAAACCCTTCGCCATATTCGATACCCTGCCAACGCGAACTTAATTCGGACGATTGATAGCGATACGGTAACCGCGCGCCGACCCATTGTGTGGCAGCGGGAAAATAGTGGCGATAAAAACTCACCATCAAGTCCTTCGCGGCGCTGCGGTAGCTGTTGCTGATGCTGACCGGACCGAACAGATAGCGCACCTCTGGAAATCGCTGCAGATAAGCGCCGATGCCATACCACAACAAATCGAGACTGCGCCGCCCCCAGTAGCGCGGCTGCACAAAACTGCGACCGAGCTCGACCCCGGCGGCAAGATAATCGCGCGCCGCCGGCTGATAATCGAATAAAGTGGCGCTGTACAATTTATTCAGCGTGGCCGGCGTCAGATCGGCGGTGCGGCGCAGGCGATAAGCGCCAACCAACTCCAGCGCCTCGTCGTCCCACAATACGATGTGATCGTAATCGCCATCGTACACATCCATATCGCGGCGCCGTCCGCTGCCCTCGCCCACGGCGCGAAAACTCACTTCGCGCAGGCGGCCTATTTCGCGCATCACTGCGCAGTCGCCGGCGAAACGATAAAGATAAATAGCCATGTCGGCGCCACCGACATGCGTAGTACCGAGCAATTCGCAGGCGCGGATCTGTGCGCGCAACTGCTGCCGATCCTCAGGATGCGCGATCGATTCGGTAACGGTTTCGAAGCAATCCTCACCGCGATTGCGACCGATCTTGTAGACGTGGCGGCGGAAAACTTTCACCTTGGCGCGGCTATCCAACGGCAACGCGTCGTAGACGCTATGCTCGACCGCCTGACCGATGCGAATGCGCATATTCTTGTTGTTGTGTTTAAACATTTCGCGCACTAACCACAGCGTCGATAGCGGCTTCGCCAACATCGACAAACTGTAGAAAAATACCGAATTACGTGCATCGACAAACATCGGCACAATCGGTGCTTTAGCCTTCGTCGCGAAACGTAAAAAGCCGTGGCGCCACAAACCATCGCGCACGCCGGTCGCACCCATACGCGACACTTCGCCGGCGGGAAAAATAATTAGCGCACCGTCGTTTTGCAGATGCTGCTCGATCGCGCGCACATTGTCGCGAGTGGTGCGCGCACCCATGTTATCGACGCGCAGCAATAAATTGCGCAGCGGCTCGACCGCGCCCAGCACTTCGTTGGCGACCACTTTTACGTCGCGCCGCACTTCGCCGACCAGCTTCAATAACGCCAGGCCGTCCAGGCTGCCGATCGGATGGTTGGCGACTATCACCACGCGGCCCCAGGCAGGAATACGTTCGCGCTCGCGATCGCTGACACTGATGCCAAAATCGAAATGATCGAGCGCCTGCTCGACAAAGTCGAAGCCGGTTAAATGCGGATAGCGCTCGGAGAAGCGTCGGAACTCGCTTTCGCGAAACAAAATTCGCAACAGCGCGACGACGGTTTTATAGGCGGTGGGATTGCGCAGCGAAAAATCGGGAAAGCGTTGACTGACTGCATGCTCTACGGAAATCATCGAGATTGCTCCTGTATTCCCGGTAGTTTATTACTAGCACCCTAACGAACATCGATGACAGCACTGCGGCAGATTATTTGCATTTTTATGAAAACGTTGGCAGCAACGGCGGCAGCATTTCTCAAGAAATTACTTTCAATGCCATTGGCATCGGTATCAGCTCGCCGTTGCACGCCTGCAATT
>DATIED010000695.1:0-7171 GCA_035455965.1 Spongiibacteraceae bacterium | reverse complement strand
GCCCTGGGTCACGCTAGGATCGGCGCTGTTCCATGCATCGATCAGTCTGGCTGTATGGTTGATTGCCTATCTGCTTCTTTATGGTACGCCGCACCTCACAATATTGTTGCTGCCGCTGGTAATACTGCCGCTACCGCTCTTTATTATGGGCGTGACTTGGTGTCTGGCGTCGCTAGGTGTGTATTTACGCGATGTATCGCAGGTTATCGGTCTCTTCACCACCGTGTTGATGTTCCTTTCGCCGATTTTTTACCCCGCCACCGCCCTACCGGAAAATTATCGGCACCTGCTGCTGTTAAACCCCCTGACCCCTGCCATCGAGCAGGCTCGAAGCGTTCTGTTCTGGGGTAAAGCTCCCGACCTCGCCGCTTTATTAAGCTATTTACTGGCTTCTCTATTAGTCGCGTGGCTAGGCTTTGCTTGGTTTCAGAAAACGCGCAAAGGGTTTGCCGATGTCCTCTGACGAAGTTGTCATTCGCGTCGAAAACCTGAGCAAGTGTTATCAGGTCTACGAACAGCCTCACGATCGGCTGAAACAATCGGTTTACCCGTCCTTGCAACGCTTCGTCGGCAGACCGACCAAACAATACTTTCGCGAATTCTGGGCGCTGAAAAACGTCTCGTTTGAGATCAGGAAGGGAGAAACCGTCGGTATCATCGGACGCAACGGTAGCGGTAAATCGACGCTGCTCCAACTTATTTGCGGCACGCTTAACCCCAGCAGCGGCGGAATTAGCAGCCACGGCCGTATCGCTGCACTGCTGGAACTGGGCTCGGGCTTTAATCCCGAGTTTACCGGACGCGAAAACGTGTATATGAATGCCGCGGTGCTGGGTTTAAGCAGAGAAGAAACCGATTCGCGCTTCGATGAGATCACCGCCTTTGCCGATATTGGCGATTTTATCGAACAACCCGTCAAGACCTATTCAAGCGGCATGATGGTGCGCTTAGCATTTGCTGTTGCCGTTCACGTCGACCCGCAAATTCTAATTGTGGACGAAGCACTCTCTGTTGGGGATGAATTGTTCCAGCGCAAATGTTTCGCCCGGATCGAGACAATCAAGCACAACGGCGCGACTATTTTGTTTGTTTCCCATTCGGCCTCGACGATCATAGAGCTTTGCGATAGAGCCCTTCTTCTCGATCGAGGACGCCTGCTTCAGAACGATTCGCCACGCGCTGTAGTCAAACAGTATCACCGATTGATTTTTTCCAAAAACACCGACGAACAAAATCGTGTTACAGGCAGCGAAAACTCCCTCTCACAGATACCCGCTGCCACCACCGGAGCAACATCGGCGCCCCTGCCTGAAACGGACTTCAGCGAATATATAGAAGGCTTAACAGCGGTTTCGCCGCTGAGATACGCATCCTGCGGCGGAAAAATTATTCACCATTCCCTTTGCAACGAGAATGGCAACAGCGTTAATTTAGTGACCTCTGGCTTTACCGGAGCAGTCAGGCTATCGGTCGAATTCGATCGCGCCTTCCAGGATGTCGTATTTGGATTTCACTTGAAATCCGTAAGCGGGCTGGAGGTTGCCGGGCTTTCGTATCCGTCGCCACGCGACACGCTGGTCTTCGCCGACCCCGGAGACGTAATCGATATTATCTGGGGCGTAAACATGATGCTGACACCCGGCATTTACTTTCTTACATTCGGCGTCCGCTCGGTAAGCGATGGCGGCTTCATCGATAGGATTGTGGATGCGGCTGCTATCAAGATAATTGCAAATCCAAATTCGTCAGCTTTTGGAATTTTTGACATATCCAAAGGCAGCAACACCATCGCCAGGAGAAGGGTTGATGACTAACCTCGACGTTAATAGAATCAGGGCCATGGGCCACCGGGAATTCGTTGGCGGCGAAGGTCCGCTCTGGGATCAAATAGCGCTACTTCAGCTTGAGTTCCTGAAGTCCGAAGGACTAAAACAGAACGACACCTTAATGGATATAGCCTGTGGCGCCTTGAGAGCCGGCAGGCTCTTCATTCAATACCTGGACGAGGGTAAATATTTAGGTCTCGAAAAAGAGGTGAACTTACTTATCCATGGCGTAGCCGAAGAACTCGGTATAACTGCGTTTGTGGAAAAAAAGCCCGAGTTTATTGTCTCCGAAAATTTTGAGTTCGACAAATTCTCCGTCCAACCAAATTATGCAATCGCTCAGTCGTTGTTCACGCATCTAACTGCCGATGATCTGTATCGGTGTCTAAGATCGCTCAGAAAATTTACCACCGGCAATATAAAGTTCTATGCAACGTTTTTTGAGGTCCCATCGCCTGTCGAAAACTATAGCCGATCGGACTCCCTGGATTGTTTTTTCTACACTCGAGAGCAAATCAATACCCTCGCCGATCTCGCCGGCTGGACCATGCACTACATAGGCGATTGGGGACACCCTCGGCAACAGAAGATGATTAAGTTGGAGCCGAAGTGATACGTCCAATTTCAGACAAGAAAATTGTTGTTGTACTCGGGATGCATCGCAGCGGAACGAGCGCAATCACACGTGCGCTAAGCCTTCTGGGAGTGGAATTAGGAGAGGACTTACACCCGGCGGGATTCGACAATCCGAAAGGTTTTTGGGAGGACCGCTCGATCCTGGAGATCAACGAACAACTCCTGAGCTACCAGCGTTCCGAGCATACTCGCCTGGACTTCGCCTGGGAAAACTTCGCAGCCAACTCAGAAGCGGATAGCATAAAACAGAAAGCAATCGAGGTAATTACTCGTAAACTCAATGATTGCGAGGCGGTATGGGGATTTAAAGATCCACGCACGTGCAGACTGCTCACTTTCTGGAAGGACGTATTTCAAACCATAGGTTGCAAGGTTTGTTTTGTTATTGCGCTACGCAATCCCGCAAGTGTTGCTGCCTCGCTACATAAAAGAAATAATATTCCAGCAGAAAAAGCTTATTTGCTCTGGCTTCAGCATATGTTGCCGGCAATATTGCACACCAATGGAACGGAGAGGGTTATCGTCGACTACGACGAGCTACTGGACGCGCCGTATAAGCAACTGGCAAGAATAGCCGCCGCGCTGAATTTAAGCCTACCTTTACCTAACTCCTTGGTGGTAGAAGAATTCGAAAGTAATTTCCTGGAAACCAAGCTGCGCCATACGCACTTTTCTTTGACCGACCTACTTCGCGATCACAGAGCATTCACCAGCGTTCGCAATCTATATCGGTTGCTATCCAGCATCGCATGCGATCAAGAACAGCTGGATTCGCCCAGTGCACTCGCCGCCCTGCACAAGTGCGACGAAGAACTAGCCTCTCTCGCGCCGATCGTTGACTACGTTAACTTTCTCGAAGATGCCAGAACAGATCTTTGCTGCTCTATAACCGAGCGCGATGCCGAGATCGCATGTCTCCAACAAGTTCTCACCGAGCACAGCGAGCAGATCGCCGCGCTAATGCAATGCGTGACTCGAAGCGACGAGCAACTAGCCAGCGCCAATAATCAAATCGACAACGCTAATAGCCAAATCGACAACGCCAATAGCCAAATCGCCAATGCCAATGGGCAAATTGCCGAACTCAATAACCAGCTGGCCAGCCTGTATAAGATCATCGCCGAGCGCGAGCGCCGCCTCGATCAAATTTTTCGCAGCTATTCGTGGCGCCTCACCAAGCCGCTGCGATTCAGTGCGCGCCTTTACAGGGATAAGCACCGCGCTATTTTTGCAGCGGCGCGAGCACTGTGGCACCGCCTGCCGGTCTCTGTTCATCGCAAACAAAAATTTAAAACCCGCGTATTTAAGCAGTTTTCATTTCTATTCAGAAATACAGCCGCTTTTAACGCCTGGCAAAACATGAACTCGTCGACTCCACAGCACTATAGCGCCAGCGAGCTGGCGGTTGGCGAAGTCAGCTTTGAAAAAATTACTTATGTCCCGCTGCTGCAGGGTAAGCCGCTGAAAAGTAAATCGGCAAAGCTGATCTGCTTTTATCTACCGCAATTTCATCCCATTCCGGAGAACAATGAATGGTGGGGAGAAGGCTTTACCGAGTGGACCAACGTTCGGCCGGCGCAAGCGCAATTCGAAGGCCATTATCAGCCACATGAACCCGGCGAGTTGGGCTATTACAATTTACTCGACCCGTCCGTGCAGCAACGCCAGATAGAGCTCGCCAAGCTGTATGGCATCGAGGGCTTTTGCTTCTACTTTTATTGGTTCGGCGGCAAACGCTTGCTGGAGGCGCCCATTGCGAACTACCTCAACGATAGCCGCTTGGATTTCCCTTTTTGCTTATGCTGGGCCAATGAAAACTGGAGTCGCCGCTGGGATGGGCTGGATAGCGAGGTTCTTATAGCGCAGCAAAATTCGCCGGCTGATGATATAGCCTTTATCGAATACATCGCGCGTTACGTACGCGATCCGCGCTACATTCGCATCGACGGCAAACCGCTGCTACTGGTATATCGCCCGCATCTGCTGCCATCGGCGCGGGAGACCGCACAACGTTGGCGCAGCTGGTGTAGAGATAATGGTATCGGCGAAATTTATCTCGCCTACACTCAATCGTTCGAGGCCGTGGATCCGAACAAATACGACTTCGATGCGGCCATAGAGTTTCCGCCAAGCAATTCCGCACCACCGAATATCACCGGCCTCGTCTCTCCACTTAACAAGGAGTTCGGTTCCACTATTTACGACTGGCGAATATTTGTCGAGCGCAGCGAAAAATATCAACAACCTGCCTATACGCTTTTTCGCAGCGTCTGCCCGGCGTGGGACAACACCGCGCGCCGCAAAAATCATGGCACCGTCTTTCTGCATAGCTCGCCGCGCCTCTATCAGCGCTGGTTGCAAAATGCAGTTAATCACACGGTAACGCACATTCAGAATCCCGATGAGAGACTGATTTTCGTCAACGCGTGGAACGAGTGGGCCGAAGGCGCCCATTTAGAACCAGACGCTCGTTATGGTTATGCCTATCTGCAAGCTACGCGAGATGCACTCTCGAATACCAGAGTTCAAAATGTTGGCTCGATTCTGGTAGTTACCCATGACTGCCATCCGCACGGCGCCCAGTTTCTAATTCTGGAGACGGCGAAGCAGCTGCGCAGCTGCGGATTTGAGGTGTCCATCTTGGCATTGGGCGGAGGTAAGTTGTTCGATGATTTCGCGCTGGTGGGCAATACCCTAAATTTAGCGGAATCGGGTCCGCAGGCATTAAAAAACTTCCTCGCCGCTATTCGTGCGGCAGGGACGCTGAATGCTATAACCAGCACAGTGGTCAGCGGCAGTATAGTTCCGCAGTTGAAGGAGTTCGGCTTTCAAGTTTTAAGCCTGATCCACGAACTACCGGGCGTCATTCATGGCATGCAGCAAGAGACCAACGCGCAGCTCATAGCGCAACTATCCGACAAAGTGGTTTTCCCTGCGGAGCTGGTTCATCAGCGTTTTATTGAAATCGCCCCGGTGGCAGCCGCGAAGGCTGTCATTCGCCACCAGGGCGTAGTGCGGCGAAATCCTTTTAAGCATCGCAATGCAGAAGCGCATCGGATCGTTTGCGATAAACACAACCTGCCAATCAATACGCAAATCATCCTCAGCATCGCTTATATGGATTCGCGTAAGGGCCCCGATTTATTTGTCGACATGGCCGCACAGGTGCTCCTGGAATACCCGAACGCGGTTTTCATTTGGATAGGGCACGCCGAGCGGGAAATGGAACAAAAAGTTAATTCGCGCACGCGCGAGCTGGGACTGCAGGACAAGGTATTGTGTATAGGCTTCGAGCGCGATCCCTTGGTTTACTACGCTGCCGCATCTGTTTATGCATTAACTTCGCGCGAAGACCCATTCCCTAACGTGGTACTGGAATCGACCGAGGTCGGTGTGCCTGTCGTTGCCTTTGAGGGAGCATCTGGCGCCGGAGACTTTATTCTCGAGCACGGCGGTTTGCTTGCCGCCTATCTGGACGCGGCAGATTTTGCTCGTCGCGTCTGCTCGCTGCTGGCCAATCCCGATAAAAGAACACCGAGCGATGATGTCTCTCTGCGGCAATATGCGCTGGACTTACTGCACCACCTCGATGGCTTCCCGCGGATCTCGGTAATTGTCCCCAACTACAACTACGAGCGCTATATCACCGCAAGGCTAGATAGTATCTATAGCCAAACCTTTCCATTCTACGAAGTCATCTTGCTGGACGATGCCTCCAGCGATAACAGCGTGAAAGCAATCAAGGAATATATTGAGTCCTCCAACAGCGAAGCGAAATTGCTGATTAACGACAAAAACTCCGGCTCTGTATTTCGCCAATGGAAGAAAGGGATCGATAGTTGCCGCGGCGATTTGGTCTGGATAGCCGAAGCCGACGATCTGGCCGAGCCAACCTTTCTGCAAGAATTAGCAAGCGGATTTGACGACCAGGAGTTAGTGTTGGGATATTGTCAGTCCAAGCAAATCGATGATGTCGGCAACATTTTGTCGGACAACTACCTCGAATACACGCTGGGAGCATCCAATTGCTGCCTGACCGATTACTGCCGCGATGGGCGAGAAGATATTAGCAAATCCATGTGCATCAAAAATACGATACCCAACATCAGTGCGGCATTATTTCGCCGACAACCGCTGCAAAAAACATTGGCGGA
The DNA here is from genome assembly GCA_035455965.1 of Spongiibacteraceae bacterium. Lineage (GTDB taxonomy): Bacteria > Pseudomonadota > Gammaproteobacteria > Pseudomonadales > CAMLJR01 > CAMLJR01. The sequence continues at coordinate 555 of DATIED010000695.1, read as the reverse complement.
GCTTGGCGAGGATCTTTTTAAATTGCACGTAGCAGGGGATTGGCTGGTATACCTCCATGTACTGATGCAAGGGAAGATATGCCATAATAAAAAATCGCTGAACCGCCATCGGCGCCACACCAACAGCGTCACCAGCTCCCTGCAGAACCAAAATCATTTGGACGAGGTTATCGAGATGCAAAAGCTGGCTATTTCCTTTGTATCGCCCCCTAATGAAATCATTATGCTGGCGGAAAATTATATCGATCAACTGCGTGAGCAATTTCAACTGCCGCGCTAAAAGGGACTCAATAGTGATAAACCAGGGGCCCTACAAGAAGGCTATCATTCTAGGTGCGGGGGGATTCATCGGAATAAATCTCGCTCTAGCGTTAGCTGCGCAAGGCTTCGAGTTAGTCTGTTTCGATCGCTCCGTATCACCCCATTGGCCGACATCAGCAAAATCTATCGTTGGCGACTTTTCCAGTATGCCGGACGAACTTATGAGCTCCCTGGATCAGGCGCTGGTTTTTCATCTGATCAGCTCATGCCGCCCATCGCCAAATACGACCGGTG
>DATIED010000694.1:0-5587 GCA_035455965.1 Spongiibacteraceae bacterium | reverse complement strand
GAGGGAAAGCGCCTAGAAGCCAACCTTGCTGCGCTGGAGAACGCACAGTCTGTCGAGCAGATGAAAGATAGTCTAAAGAAAATCATCGAGTATTCGCAGGGCGCAAAAGAGCGATTACGGGGCGCCTATAACCTCAAGCATGGCAATCAATCTTATGGCGGAAACGCACCCGCTCCAGTAGCACAACAGGCGCCAAGCGCATTTGTCTTTAACCCAGCAACGGGGAAGCTTGAGCCAAAATGAAAACCGTTCATTTGCCAGATGGATCGACAGCAGATTTTCCGGATGAGATGGCTGATTCTGACATTGCATCTGTATTATCAAAGCAATACGGCTCGCCTCAGCCGGCTGAGAAGCCCCAATTCGGCGGCAAAGGTAGCGGGCAAGGGTATGCGCAGCCTCTTAAAGAGCGCGTGCCGAATGCTGCGCTAAGAGCACTGCTCGGCTATGACAAAAGCATTCGTGAATTAGGTCGCGGTGCGGGTCAGTTGGTTGGCATCGAAGATACCCGCACACCTGATGAGAAGGCCTACGATGAATCGATTAACAAAGATGTTGCAGGTTTTACTGGGAATGTTGTTGGTTCTATAGCTAACACGCTGCCACTAGCCGCAGTAAATCCAGTAGCCGCAGCCCCAATTGGCTCTACCGCGCTGGCTTCGGCATTACCGATCGCGGCCAATTCAGCCATACAAGGCGGTTTAGCTGGATTAATAGCTCCGGTTGATGAGAGCAAGGACGGAGCAATTCAGGGCAAGGCGAAAAACGTATTAACTGGTGCTGCGCTGGGAGGGCTATTGCCGGCCATTGCCCTTGGCGGCGGTGCGGTTGCTCGCGGTGTTCGTGAGTATGCAGAACCAATCGTTGCATCGGGCAAAAATGCAACCCGCCAACTGATGAGTGTATTAGGCGATCCAGAAACGGCAGCGGAGGTACTTCGATCGGCTCAGTCAAGCATTCCAGGTTACCGCATGACGACCGCCGAAGTGCTTAATGATCCATCAGTTGCCATGTTCCAGCGTGCCGTCGAAATGAAAGACCCCATGATGGCCGGTCGAACCGTGCGTGACCAATCGGATGCCGCTCTGCGCAACATGCTGAATGAACTATCTGGCAGCACTGGAGCCAGGCAAGCAGCAGAGCAGGCTCGGTCGCAAGCAACGGCACCGCTTTATCAGGCCGCGACCAATCGTACATTGCCAGTTAGCGATACGTTAGAGGCTTTGATTGCAAACAGGCCATCCATCGCTACCGCGGTAAATCGTGCCGAGCAAGGTGCGGCAGATACCGGAGGTAATATATTTTCTGGCGCGCGTACGCTATCGCATCCGAATCCACAGTCTGGGGAATTTGTTCCAGAGACATTCCGTAGCGCTACCGGACAGGGATTACAAGACATTAAGAAGGAGCTGGATACCATCATCGAGGCCCCCGCTAATAATGCGGCTGCGATGAGCGCAAAGCGCCACGCGCTTGATGCAAGACAGGCTTATAAGCAATGGATTTCCGATAATTTCCCAGAACTAACTGCGGCCGATACAAGATTTGCAGAGTTGAGCGATCCAATCAACAGAATGGATATCTGGCAACACCTGCAAAATAAGCTGGTCAATCCGGCTCACAATGTCGAAACAGAGGGCGCAGCATCACTGGCAGCCAATCGCATTGGCGGCTGGAACCAGGCTCAGCAAGATGCAGCACAGCTCTATAAGCGTGCTACCGGCAGGGAATCGAGCGCGGAGGACTTGTCGACTATTTTGGGCGGCGAAGGTGCCGATCGGCTTCGGGCCATTAATGACGCACTGATTCGTCGTAATAACGCATTGAGCGCTTCGGCACCGCCAGGATCACCCACGGCACCACTAATGGAAGCGGGGCAGCGTATTGCGAGCGGGGCGGCAAAAGCTTTACCAATACCCTATTTATCAGATCTTTTGCAGGGCGTAGAGCGTAGCGGCAAAGCTAGATCGCTCTCGGAATTGTCATCGATGATGGCCGATCCAGCCTATGCGGCTCGAATGCTATCTAGATACAGGAATGCGGATCAATTAATTCGACCGCCAGTTGATGCTAGGGCGCTGCGCGCGCTTTTGCCAACCGCCACTTATCTCGGACTTTCGCAGCAATGAAAATCCAGCTCGCGCGAATGAACACGCAGATCAAAAGCACGAAAGGCTTTATTAAGATTGCAGTTTGCCAAGGTTCCATATTTTCAACAATTAGGGGTTAAAAATGGCCACTTATTCATTCCCATCCACAGCAGATACTGGCTGTCAGTTTACAGTAGGTAAAAATGGGGCGACAGCGCAAGTGACGACCACCGCCGAATCCTACACAGTACAACGACGAGGGGCGAGCGGCTTTGCTAATTGTATCAATCCAGATACAGGCACAGTTTTTACAATTGGCCTTAGTCCTGCAAATGTCGCCACTTTTGGGCAGGGGACTTATCAGATCACAAAAGCCCTAACAACTGCTGGCGAGAAACTTTTGCTCGAAGGCGATGCAGCGCCATCAGGCCAAACGAACTGGAGCTAATGCTATGCCAGTACCAACAACAATGACTGATCTGAGCACGGCTGAGGCCAGTAATTCGCCCTCCGGCGGCGAACAGGTGGGCCCAAATCTGGATAACTACCTGAGAGCTATTCAGGCAATTTTGCGCACCACCAATGCGAAGGGTGCGGATATAGCATCAGCAGCCACCACAAATATTGGAGCTGCAACCGGCGAGTTTGTCGATGTAACCGGAACTACAACGATTACCAGCTTGGGAACAGTTGCTGCCGGCATCACTCGGACAGTTCGATTTACTGGCGCACTTACTCTCACGCACAATGCAACATCGCTTATCTTGCCGGAAGGCACGAATATCATTACAGCCGCCAATGATGTCGCAGTATTCAGGTCTCTCGGTAGTGGCAACTGGGTTTTAGTCAGTTATTCAAAAGATACATCACCATCAGGTGTTTACACGCCGACCATTACAAATTTCGCCAATGCCAGTGGAATAACAGCGCATCAGGCTATGTATTTCAAAGTAGGCAATATTTTTGCAGTTGCCGGCGCTGTTACATTTACACCAACAGCAGCAGCTTTCACGGACATGAACATAACTCTTCCATTCACTTCAAATATTGGAAGCAATTTTGATATTTTGGGCATGGGCGTCACGATAAATGCATTGGTGGTTTCTCAATTTGTGCGGATCGAGGGCAATCCCGGTACGGATAGGGCCGAGCTTTCATATATAGCAAGCAATGCGGGATCGCAGACCACCTGTACATTTATCTTCGTCGGAAGAATTCTTCCATGATGAGAGCCATAAAGTATCTTCTGTTTATTTGCGCGCTCATTCTTTCAGGGTGCCGGATAGATGTAGATAAAAGCGTTCTCTTGATTGGCGATTCGCTGATGGTTAATGCATTGCCTGAAATAAGTACTCAGGTTTCGTTGTCTGATGATGCGGGTGTGCTGCTAATGGTAAATGCCATTGGCGGAACAACATTCTCGGATGCGGAGACCGGAAGCCTTTATTGGGTTATCAGGGCGCCGAAGATACTTAGTGCGCACAATGTTGATAAGGTATTTATTTCTCTCGGAACTAATGATGCGTGGCTCGCAAAATCAATAGATTTGGAAGTTAGTGCAGGGGCGCTGATGGATGCCTACAACTCCGTGCAGGTCTATTGGATATTGCCTTATGCAGAGCTTAAAACGCTGTTACCTGCTGGAAATACCTATGCCGATGTAGTCGCCGCCATTCGATCTGCTGCGGCTATACGCGGTAACGTGCATTTGCTTGAGTTCGACAGCTATGTAGCAGTGCATGGCTATTCAATCGATGATCTGTTACTGCCAAATGATGTGCATTTTAATGCTTCTGGCCGAAAACTATTCGCACAAATGATTTGTGACAATATCCTTTAGTAAAGGTGGATAAAATGAATTTATTAAACACATCGAATGTTAATTATGCGTGGGCAATCCAAGCTGACGGCAAATATCACTGCGTGGGGATCGTATAAATGGGCAAAGCGATTTATATCGATTTCTCGGCGGGTTCTGGTGGTTCGGGCACCTTCGCGCTGCCCTACGGCGGTACGGAAGGGCTTGCGGTAATCAACAACTATCAAGGCCAAGGTAACGCGAAGGGCCAAGTGTTCGCGATTAAAGCCAATGGCGCGAAGCTGCGCGGTGCGATTTCGCTCGATACAGCCACTAACTACCGTATTACCAGTTATGGCAGCGGTGCGCGCGCAATCCTCGATGGTTCTAAAGTGGTAGCGCCGACTTTCACGCTTAACACAGGGACAACCTACACTTTCCCTTCTACCTTTAATCGGCAAATGTTCGCCGATGGCGTGCAACTTCTGCAAACGGCGACACTGGCTGATTGTCAGGCGACAATCGGTACTCAATTCTGGACCGCCAACACTTTGTACGTAAACGTAGGCGCTAACCCAGCGACCATCGCGCTGTGGGAGTCTGTGCATTCTGCGGCTAACGGCGGCATCAATAATGTGTTTTTCGCTGCGTCCGGGGATGGCGCCATTATCCAGGACGTTGTTTTCCAAAAGTCCGCCGATAGTGTTTTCGCTGTGGGCGCCTGGGGGCGAGGGTTATTGGTGGAAAACGTCGATGCAAAATATGCAGGCGATAACACGCTAAATGGAGCGCGTGACGCTTTTGTAATTTACGGCTCGCAGCAAACCGGCGGCAGCTTGGGCCTGCTCGCAACCGCAGCCACCGAAGTCTGTCTGCGCCATTGTACGGCTTGGTATTCCTCGCACAATTCGTTCGAGTTTTGGGGCACCGACCATCTTGAGGTCGATCAGTGTGCCTCTAACTATTGCGACGGCATTGAGCTGTGGGGCTATAATACTTACTCAAAAATTACGCGCACAAAGATTTATAACGCCGGGTATGGTCAATGGGTTGCAAAAGGCATTATCGGCCCTTCGTCTGTACCGAAAACGGAAACCGGCATTCTCCTCGTTAAAGAAGATAACACCGTTGCAGCCTTCCGGCAGGTAGGCATTACTAACACCACGATCGAGGATTGCGAATTCACCAGCGACACAGGCAACGGCGTCGAATTTCGCGGCGGCACCGGTACGATATTCCGTCGCAACAAGGTAGTCAGCAAGCTTGGCTTCTATAACGGCGGCTCGCTTGGCGGAGCGGGCGCGACCAATAAATCGGCGCTGTATGCGTGGACCGCTGCTGGCGCTTCGGCAAGCGTGCATACTGAGATTGCAGACTTGTCCAATAATATATTTTGGATGCAAGGCTATGACGAAAACACAACGATCTGTTACCTGTCTACGTATGGCTCCCCGACAGCAATTGGCCAAAATAGAGCAATAATCACAGCGGGAGATAACAATTATTGGTATTCTGCGCCAAACACCGGCAATGCTAACAAGCCAGTAAATGGCTTCGGTTTAATGCACGCAGCTACTGCCGCTGGCGTGGATTATATTCCAAACATGGCTGGCGCGAGCAATGCCAATACACCAATCACAGCGCCTAGCGGCTCTTATTGGGCAGACGTTGCGCAAATCTATTTCGATACGAACATGAT
>DATIED010000693.1:0-3457 GCA_035455965.1 Spongiibacteraceae bacterium | reverse complement strand
GGCCACTCGATATTTTATTTATTGTTTTCTACAGCGCTTCGGTGCTGTACGGTCTGTTATTCAGCTTGCCGGAAGCGATTGGTGTGCCGGTTACCGCCGATAGTCCATGGCCGCCATTGCGGCTGTTGTACGATTGGGCGGTCGCGCAGGAGCACGGCCATTTACAGGTGCCGCTGCCGATCGCATTGAGATCGGCGGCATTTATCGACGGTTGGGCGCATTCGCCGTTTCTCTGCGTAATGATTTATGCATTGATCGCCGGCAAATCGTGGATACGGTTGTGGGCAATTTTCTTTGCCGGCTCGTCGATCACGAACATGTATTATTATTTTATGTACACTTTCCTCGGCGATCATCCGCCGCCCAACACGGTGCATTATTTGATTTTCAATCTGCCGTGGCTGCTGGTGCCGATTCTACTGGCGTGGCGCATGCGCAAGCCCGAACCATTTGCGTAGCGATAGATAAATCGTTGGCTTGTTAATTGGTAATCAGGGCTTCTAACAAAATGTACGGCTACTGCGTCCACCGCGCAGCCTGCTTTCATTTTGTTAGAAGTCATCTCAAAATTGCTGCGTTAGCTAATTTGAGATGAGTTCTAGAGACTCTTAGACGTTTTAGTCTGCGGTGAGCTGATAAACCGTATCGAGACCGGCGCGCTCGGCGATGCAATCGCTGGCGCCCATCTCGAATTCGCGACAGACCAACGGGCGTTTTTCGTAGATCGTACAAAGCATGCTGTTGCGATCCAGCGCCGCGCACCAGCCGTCGTCGAGACGCAGCATGACGCTGCCGCCCCATTGGTCGCCGGCGATAAAACGCGCTGGCACGCCGGTATCTGTGAGCAGTAAAACTTCCGATTTGCAGCAAATCGCCGCGCAATTACTACAAGTCACTTCCGTGTTAACTTCAGTACTGGCTGCGTGCGCGCTGGTGGCGATGATGGCGTTAACTGCGAGGCTCCTCTGTGCCGCCCGCATCCCAGCGATGCCATTCGACTTTCAGCCAGGCGTAGAACACCGGCGCGGCAACTACGCCGGCGGGCCCGAACAGGCGTTCCATCAATAACATGATGACCAGGATTTCCTGCGGTCTGGCATTGATTTGCGCGCCGACGAAGCGCGCATTGACGAAATATTCGAGCTTATGAATAACGATGAGAAAGCCCAGCGAGCCCATCGCTACCGACAACGACTGACTGAGACTGATAACGGTGATGGCGGTATTGGAGATCAGATTGCCCACCACCGGCAGCAGACCGGCGATAAACGTTACCGCGATCAGGGTTTTGGTCAGCGGTAGTTGCACGCCGAACGCGGGCAACACCACCAGTAAATACACCGCGGTCAATAGCGTATTCAAACTGGAGATGCGCACCTGCGCGGAGATCACGCGCCAGAAGGCATCCTCGAGATTATTGATTTGATTCAGCAGCCGCCTACTGTTCGGCCCTAAATTCAATGCCTGCGTCGCACTGCCGATCGCAAACATGGCGCCGATTAAAATCCCGATCAGCGCATAAAAAATATTCTTCAGCGCGCCGAGTCCCAGCGTGCCGAGTTCGGCAGCGTGCGTGCGCAGCAGCGCGGCGGCATTTGCCAACAGGTCATCCTGCTGCGGCAGCCGCGCGCCGATTGCTTCCGGTAGCCAGGAGCGCGCCGAGGCGAGAATATCGCCCATCTGCAACAGCAGATCGTGCAGGTCGACGCCATTGCGCAGCAGCAGGTGCAGGCCGGAGCCGCTCAGTAAAATGGCGCTGACCACGACGATCGCCACCATCACCACCGCCAGCCAGCGCGAATGGCTGCTGTGCGCACCGCGCAGCATTGGCGCGGCCGACAGCCGCATCACCAGCGCGTACACCAGCATCGCGGCGTACATGACGACGATTAATTCGAGTTTGAGGCAGACGAAAAAGAATAGCGCCGCGCCGATAAAAGTCATGAAGCGCGCGTTGCGCGGCTGGGTCAGCCAAGTATTGGGCATACGAATCTTCTACAGCAGGAGCAGGTGTTTATTGTAGAGAGTTCCGGCCGGATGCGCTCGCATGGATCGAGGGTCGGCGAAAAATAGTGCGAAAAGAAAAAAGCCCGGCGCTGCCGGGCTGAAAGATTAAAGCGATAGCGACGCGCTTAAAATTTGACCGCCACGTCCACGCCGAAGGTGCGCGGATCGCCGTAGTTCATTGTCGTGAACGGGCCCCACTCGATGCCGTTGATACGATATTGTTTGTCGGTGAGGTTTTTTACCCACGCCGATACAGCGATATTTGCGTTCTGCACCGGCACCTTGTCCCAAGTCAGCCGCACATCGACCAGTTGATAGCTGTCGATCGAAGTATTTTCGTAGTTGTACGGGTCCGGGTAGATGGCGAAATCATCGGTGTAGCTCCAATCGATGCGACCGACCAGTTCGCCGAGCGGCAACGGTTGCGTGTATTGCACGCCGATGTTGGCGGTATTTTCCGGCGTATACGAAAATTTGTTGACGTCCTTGGCATCGTACGTGGCGCCAGGAGCGACGCTGGCCGGACAGGGATTTTGTCCGGTGGGAGTGAGTCGGCAGGTATCCATGTATTTATCGTACTGGGCATCGATGTACCCATAGCTCACCGAGATCTGCAGATTATCGATCGGCAGTGCCACCAGTTCCAGCTCCACACCCTGGATATGCGCCTTGCCGGCGTTGGTGAGGAAGCTCTGCGCACTGGCTTGATCGAAGCGCGAGATTTGCATGTCTTTATGTTCGTCGTAGAAGTACGCGAGGTTCGCTTCCAGACGATTATCGAACCAGCGCGATTTCATGCCGAGTTCGTACGAGGTCACGATCTCGGGCTTGATCGGATTTTCCAGTTCGTTGATATCCGACGATTCGGCGTTGAACACGCCAGCCTTCCAACCCTTCGCCACTTTCGCATAGGTGTTGAGCGCGTCGGTCCATTGATAAGAGATAATGCCGGTCGGCGAGAAATTGCTGTAGTCCTTGTCGAATTTTTCACCGTCGAACAGCGTCAGGCCGAAGGCCGGAATCGCAAACGATCGATCGATCTCTTTGCTTTCGCGCGTATAGCGGCCACCGGCGGTGAGTTTCAAACGATCCTCCAGGATCGGCGGCGTCCAATCGATCTGTGCAAATACTGCGCGTGCATCGTTATCCAGGCCGTAGCGCGAATCGATAAGGGGCGATGGCACGAAAACACCGGGCGCCGCTTCGGTCGGGAAGAATGGCAGATCGAGCGGATTGTCGGTATGGCCGCTCTCCTTGAAGTAGTAGAGGCCGCCGACATAATTGACGCGCTCGGTTTTGCCGATCATCTGGAATTCTTGCGAGGTGGCGTGGTAGCCGATTTCGCGTCCGGTTTCGAGCAACTGGTAAGGCGTCGAGTCCCAATCGAGATCGTCTTCCGCACGGGTCTGGCGATGGCCGGTCAGCGATTTAAAGGTGACGTCGCCGAGTG